>JBCCFQ010000500.1:0-3753 GCA_039029655.1 Pseudomonadota bacterium
CAATAATGGTGGTTTTGATGTGGTTGTCGGCCTAGATGATCACTGTGAAGTAACTATTGTAGGAGACGAGGATAACCTGCCTGCAGATTCTAGTATTAAAGGTCGTGGGTTTGAGATCGATATAATCCAAGATATTCCCAATATTTTGATTGATGAACTAACTGGTGCTCGATCTCTTTACCTCGATGTTAAGACGGTTGCAGGCTCATCTGAAAATAGCTTTGGTATTTGGGCTGGTCCGCCCCATGCTCATTATGGTTTCAAAAGCGATGTTAATGCCCGCAATGTACAAATGGTTAATAACGGTGATCAATTTACAACTGAAGGGGTTTCAGTCTATTCCTTGGGTGTTTTGCAACTCAATTCATTTACCAATAATCGGGTTGATTTCCCATTGATGTATGTTCCGGCCGAACTTGCGGGTGAGCAAATTGAAGTGACTCTCTTTGATGCGGATTCAGGCACTAGCTACCCTTTATGTTTTTACTTTGACACCTTGCCCAATCCCGACTGTTTACAAGGATTTGATCAATCATTTGATGGCTATATGGTCTATTATGATGAGGGTAATGACGGTTCGGCAGGTGCAGATCGCTGTTTTCCAGCTTGTAATGATCAATTTACCAATCCTCCCTTTTACATCGGGGTACCAGATCTAACTGAAGAGTGTGATCCCGATGCACCATTTGAAGAGCGAATGCTCCACTGCAACGAATTTTTAGGCGGCCGACTGATGGTCTCCTATGATGGTGGGCGACATGACAGCTACCAGTGGCTAGTAAAACTCCCTGGCGAGGATATGATTATTCAAACAAGCACCCCCACACCAACCCCAACCAATACATTGACGCCAACCCTCACTCATACGCCAACGGCGACCAATACCCCTACACCCATACCAACTCATACCGCTACCGCCGTACCCACAAACACCGCGACTCCTACGCTAACTCATACACCCACACTGGAATCTGTGATTACGCTTACTCCTGTGAAAGAGCATCAAATCTTCCTACCATCCCTTTACCAATCACCATGACTTCGTTAAGATCGGCTGATGATGAGCAGCGATCTAAACCAGTTTAAACAAGCGGCTGAAGCATTCCAATTCAACGGCCGCTTATTCTTCAATCCCGAGCAGAAAATCACGTTTGCTCGTTCCCCCGGCCGGTTGGACGTGATGGGCGGCATCGCCGACTACTCCGGTTCTCTGGTGCTAGAAATGTCGATTGCTGAGGCGACATTTGCGGCCATACAAACACACTCAGAGCCAGCGCTTGAAATTATCAGCCAGCGAGAGGACGGCGACTCCTATTTTCAGATGCCGTTGGCGGCTTTTGGCACGGCCCACCGGCCGATCCCATACGTTGATGGTGCTGCCTATTTCCAAAAAGATCCAGAAAATCGTTGGGCCTCCTATGTTGCGGGGGTATTTCTCGTGCTGATGCGAGAAAAAGAGGCTACGTTTAGTCACGGTGCCAAAATATTAATTCGATCCGATGTGCCGGAAGGAAAAGGGGTCAGCTCATCGGCCGCGATTGAGGTCGCCACAATGCTGGCTATAGCTAAGGCGTACAGCATCGACCTTGATCCCATTGAAACGGCAATCCTATCCCAGATGGTTGAAAATAAAGTGGCCGGTGCTCCGTGCGGCATCATGGATCAGATGACAGTCGTCAACGGCCGAAAGGGGCAGCTGATGGCTTTGCTCTGCCAGCCTGCTACGATTGAGGGGTACGTCGATATTCCAGCCAACTTCGCCTTTTGGGGAATAGACTCTGGCATACGCCATGCGGTCAGCGGGGCTGACTATGGCTCAGTGCGAGTGGGGGCGTTTATGGGGTTAAAAATCTTGCAGTCGTTAGGATATAAAGGGGATTATCTTGCCAACCTTGCTCCCTCAGAATTTGAACAGCATTATCGAAACAAACTGCCGGAATCGTTGGAAGGGGCCGATTTTCTTGAACAGTACGGAGAGTTGCCAGACACCGTGACAACGGTTGAACCTGAGCGAGTATATTGGATGTTGGCCGTCTGGAAGACTTGAACTGCGACCGAGTCCAAACGATTGGAAGATACAGGGCAACAATGGACAAGTCTTGATGGGATCAAGTCGAGGATTAGCCGCTGCTCCAAGAGATGCCATGCATTGAACTTTCATTTGCTAAATTGGACTGTAGTTGGATGGAATTACCATGTTGTAAACTAAAAGGAGCATTCCGTTGTGGTGCGAGGCGAGGCTTTTGGCACACAGTGCTCCTCTATCTATCGTACTTCGCTAGTCAGCTAGTTCGATTGAGACGACTCGTCACGGTTGTCGATGGCGGAGGGTAGGTCTACCAAGTCTTGAATGAAGAAGTGATTGACCAAACGACGTTTACCAACGATTGTATAGTCTGAAGTGCACTCCTTGGTCACATTCGCGGTCCCTTGTAGTGAAGTGGTTATCACTCTTGACTTTGAATCAAGCATCCCAAGTTCGAACCTTGGCGAGGGAAAGGTTTCCGGGTTACACCCAGTTTCTGCCCAAAACGGCTCGTCTCCGTTGACCGCTTTTTTGCCCCTAATAGCTTTCCGACCTATGTCTTTTGCTTACAGCATCCATAATAGTGACATACGAGTGAAATACATACTACAGTAAGAGCCCAGTTCTATATGCACAATGGGAATGACTAGCCCCCTCCCCACTTGCGGCGCGTTTTTGCTTGCTTGTTGCTTCGCGCCGCGAGGCCAGGGATGGAAGCAAGCTAAAGGCTCCACAGCCAGGGCGCCCTCTTTTAGATTCATTCATAAGATAAAGATAGTCTAGGATACCTAGAGAGCAATAGTGATGGAAAGGGTTTGTTGAATGCTTTGGCAGATTAGCATAGCGCGCCGGCAGCATGACCGACCTGCGTCGGAGGGAGAAAGGAGCGTGCCGGCGCGCGCTCTGCCAAGTGGCATCAATCTAAATCGCCTCATCACTTCGTTTCGCCATGGCGTCGTCGTCCCGTCGAAGAATCCGCGGGTCACGCTCATAGCTTGTTGTGCACGCCCTCCTACCGCTCATTTTTGGTAAACATTAGCCTTGTGGCTAGCTAGTTAGCTGCAGTATCGAAACTTTGTCCGAAGATATTGCAACTAACGCTGCAAGCCACGCAACTCAACTTTTGGCTTTCAAAGCAACTCGACTCGAATCGGTGACGACCAACCACCATCCCCCGCCAAGGAAGCTTACGCCGTTTTCGCCTACGGAATCTTCCATTGTATTGTATCGCATGACAACAGAGAAGTTTCTTCCTTGCGTTGTCGCTCAATCAGATCGGTCATTATTCTCTCGCCACCCTACTATCCTTTCTCTCTGGTGGATTGGCGCCTTGACAATGATGAGGCGCTTTCCGATCTTGTCCACTGCTCAGACGCGACCTTTTAGTAATGCTGTTTGCACAAGTCGACACCGCAGCTCTATTGTACCTTTTGGTAGGCGCATTCCTGCTTTTTCGGTTCGCCCGTGTTTGTATCGAGTATTGCCAACAGAAGCGTTGTTTGCTGTAAGAGTCGACACTAAAGCACTGGACAGCTTGTTGATTCGAGGAGGAGCCACTCGTCAGTTTTCAACAGCACGACAGCATGTGGATGTTTCTTCCGATGATTCTCTCCATCGAGCTTATATTGCTGTTGGATCCAACCTCGGTGATCGATATGCCAACATTCAGTCTGCCTTGGAGTTGCTTTGTGATTTCAGCTGGCAAAACAATGACAAGAGCGAGAATG
>JBCCFQ010000501.1:0-3746 GCA_039029655.1 Pseudomonadota bacterium
AGTACGCTTCCGTCAATCGCCTGGTTCATTTGCGCCGCAGTAGTCTCGTTCAGTTCAAGTGTGTAGCTGTATTGTCTCGCGGAAACCACTTCTGTGCCTGTCGCGTCCCAAGACTGACTAACGCTCAAAGGAACATTCTCGCTGTACTGAAGGTCCACCACTCGACTAACGGTCCCATCGCTGTGAAATGTCGTAGTAGCCTGTGTAGTGTTCTCAGTCAAAGGAATGTTTGTCTCGACGAATTTGTACTGGGCATTGAAACTGGTGGCGGAACGGAAATCAAAGGTCTCCGTGATGCTTACTGAGGAAACGCCTGGCTGATCATGAGTTGGCAAGGTGCCAGTTGCTAGAAAGTCGTTGTAAGCGGTTCTTCCCGCAGGATTCGATAGGTCAAATTCGGCGGTTGTTAACCTTTGGTTGGATAACACATCCGAACGACTCAGTGTGGCTCGTGCATCACCTATCTGAAGACCGACACCGTTATGTGCTCTGACACCCTCGGTGGGTCCTGCCGTGACAGTGACCTGGGTCGGACCTGATTTTTGAACGGCCACACTCACACCAGTCTCATCAGTTACTTTGGTTTGAGTTGCTAGGTTTTTAAAGGTCGCGCTGAACTCGGTTGTAGAGTACCTAGCGCCATCTAGGGTGATGGTGGTGCCTTCGGGTATGGAGTCGGGGTTGTATGGATTGACTGATTCAAGTGTTGCATTGGCCGCGGTGTTTTCTGGCAAGCTAACTTCAAATTCCGCCTTCACACCTTCGGTGACGCCATGCTTGAAGCCGCCTTGTGGTATCGAGGCACCTGCTTTCACGGATACTGACACATCCACCGAGTTTGAGTAGGTTACCATGCCGTCTTTCGTTACGTTCTTGGTTGAAACGTTGGCGTTTGCTGCAACTTCGTATTGCACACCATAGCCGCTGCTATTTTTAATCTCGCCTTGATGACTGAGATTCTTTTGAATTCCAATGTCCACGCCCTCACCGTCAACGGGACCCACCGTTACCCCTTGAGAAGTTTGGGATGCGCTTTTTGCTTCGCCGTACTGGGTATCTGTCGTTTCTTCGAACCTATCCCGTGAACCCACGCCAAATCCAAACCCCTTGTCCGAGACGGCAATGTTTCCGTTGCTAGTGCTTGTACCCGTAGCATCGGTGCTTGGTTGTGTTTGGCTTTGGCCAAAGTCGGGCCGATAACTAAAGGTTGATCCACCGAATCGGCTAGGCTGGCCGGTCTGCGAGTGGTTTGTGGTGGCGTTAGTGGGTGCTGGGATGCTGATTGTCTGACCAGGGTTGAGGTCATTTGCGTTCACAACACTTGGATTACTCTTGGCAATGTCTGACGGAGATACTCCATATTGGCTGGCGATACTGGACAAACTTTCGCCGGATTGCACGGTGTGATCCTGACCGCCATGGTCAGAGGAATGTGAATCGGGTGCGTTTGAGGCGGAATCGACAGTTGACATGATAGAACTCCCAACAGATTTACTCCGTGGGTATCAGGTCACGATAAAGATGTTCAATCTATGATCTAGGGTAGTGCCCTAGGTACAAGTTTTGAACGCATTGGGTTTTGAGGTAGTGAGCAGGAAACTGGTCGGTTCACACTTGTCCCTTTTGCAATCATCGCATAACAAAGGGGTTCGCCATGGGTTCATCGGATATATTTATCCATGTCGTCCTCGTACGGGTATAATCGCGTATTGCTTCCAACCCAGCCTCCCGGGCATACCCGGAGTGGTTAAATCCGCCAAATGGTGCGATGGGTGAGATGGCCCGATAGCTGTTGATCCAACAAATGCCTGAGCGGATTTGTGACGACACTCGGTGGGCCCGTGCGAGGTTCTCCGTGAAGACACCAGAACCCAATCCATATCGACTTTCGTTTGCTAATGCGATGGCCTCGTCCTCATCATCAAACGCCAGAATTGACATGACTGGTCCAAACATTTCTACCAACAGTGTTTCGATATTCGGCGTTGGGCAATCCACCAAGGTGGGTTCGAAATAATTCCCTTTTGTTTTTGAGGTCGCGCGTTTGCCCCCGAATTGGATCGAGGCACCTTGGGTCACGGCCTGCTCCAAGGTAGCTTCAATTTTTTCGACTTGATCTAGTGTGCACAACGGGCCCACGTGGGTAGCCGAGTCTAGAGGATCACCGATGACGATATCCCGGGAACGGTCACTGATGCGTTGAATGACCTCTTCTTTAATAGAGCGATGTATGAGTGCTCTGGAGCCGGCCACACACGATTGACCCGATGCTCCGAAGTTTCCCGCGATTAAGCCATTTACTGCACTTTCTACGTTTGCATCTTCGAACACGATGATGGGGGATTTGCCGCCTAATTCCAGACTGGTTACGGCAAAGTTGTTTGCCGAATTTCGAACCACATGTCTTGCGGAGTGTTCTCCCCCAGTAAAGGCAATACGGTCTACGTCTGGGTGGGAAGTTAAGGGTACGGCACAGTTTTCAGCATCGCCGGTCACGATTGAAACTACACCTGGTGGAAATCCCACCTCGTGAATCAGTTTGGCAAACTCCAACAGAGTGCAGGGTGCCACCTCAGATGCCTTGACGACCAAAGTGCATCCCGCCGCCAGCGCCGGTCCGATTTTTGTTGCTGACAAAAAAATCTGTGCATTCCAAGGCACGATGGCAGCCACCACGCCAATAGGAATCTGGGTTGTGAAGACATGCATGTCTGGTTTGTCTATGGGCAAAGTAGCTCCCTGGATTTTGTCAGCAAGCCCGGCATAGTAGCGGTAGTAGTCCGCAACGTAGGCCGTTTGGTTTTTTGTTTCTATGGCGAGTTTGCCCGAGTCAGTGGTTTCAATTTCTCCTAGGGCGGGCGCGTGTTTTTCAACTAGATCGGCAAGTTGGTGGATCATTTTGCCCCGCGCCGTGGGTGTCATTTTTGACCAGGGTCCAGATAATGCACCTCCTGCGGCAGCTACGGCATGTTCTACATCCGCCTTACTTGCGCAGGCAAACGTCGCCCAGGGTTCACCCGTGGCTGGGTTGTTGCTAGCAAGGGTTTGATTTTCGGAACCATTCAGGAACTGACCGTTTATGTAGAGCTGGAAGTGGGGGTTTGGCATAGGTTGCTCCAGTTCTAAACAAAATGTGGCATAACATGGTCGATGAAACGGCACAGGGAAGCGCGTTTGTGTTCGTGGCTCATTCCACTGTCAATCCAATAGGAAAACTCGTCGTACCCCAAGTCCTGATAGAGTTTTATTCGATCGATGACTTGGGTGGTGGATCCGACGGTTAGGTCATTGCGAATGCCATCTTGGGTTACCATCTTGTTGCCATGGACTTCTTCATCCGACAGGGTTTGTATCAAGCCTTGGTTAACGGGTCTTTGGTTTTTGAACCAAGCGCCGAAGTAGCAATAGAATTTGTGTAAGTCGCCAACGGCCCGATCCAGGTCACTGTCGTTTTCACTGACGTAACAGTGATGCAGTAGCATTATTTTCGGACGGGTCGAGGGGTTCTGCTTTTCGCAAGCATCGTTGAAACGACTCATCAGACTTCTTACTTCCTCAACCCCTTGCCAAAGCGGGGTGACTTGTACGTTGCAGCGATTGCTTACGGCGAAATCGTGACTGGCAGGGTCTCGAGCAGCAATCCAAAGTGGTGGTCCATCTTCTTGAACAGGTTTTGGTGCACTGCTGGTTGAGGGAAACTGGTAGAAATCACCTTCGTGGGCGTAGTCACCTTGCCAGAGCTTCCG
>JBCCFQ010000502.1:0-3745 GCA_039029655.1 Pseudomonadota bacterium
AGTGGCAACACCATGTCCTTCCTGAATGCAGAAGAACCAAGCGCATGTGATCTCGTGACCGACTTTGGCATCGATATCTTATGGCACCCTTCACTCGGCATGGAGTTAGGTGAACAAGCCCAGAGTCTCTTTCGGGCCTGTGCCAGTGGTGAACAGCCACTCGATATTTTTGTCTTTGAAGGAACCGTCATTCAAGGCCCCAATGGCAGCGGACGCTTTGACATGTTCGCTGACCGTCCGATGAAAGACTGGGTCACGGAACTTGCCAATCAGGCCAGCATTGTTGTTGCCATTGGTGACTGTGCATGCTGGGGTGGAATCCCCGCCACGGCCCCCAATCCATCTGACTCGATTGGTCTGCAATACCTCAAGCGCGACCATGGCGGCTATCTGGGTGCGGACTGGCGTTCAAAAGCGGGGCTACCCGTTATCAACATTCCAGGTTGCCCAGCCCATCCAGATTGGGTCACACAGATTTTGGTTGCCGTTGCTAGCGGTCGTACAGCCGATATTGCCCTGGACGATTTGCAGCGCCCCCAGACCTTCTTCAAAACCTTTACCCAAACGGGCTGTACGCGTGTTCAATTCTTCGAGTACAAGCAATCGACCATGGAGTTTGGTCAAGGAACCCGCACAGGCTGTCTCTTCTATGAATTTGGCTGCCGTGGTCCGGTCACTCGCTCTCCATGTAATCGCATCTTGTGGAATCGCCAGTCGAGTAAGACGCGGGCCGGTATGCCCTGTACAGGTTGTACAGAACCAGAATTTCCCTTCTTTGACCTCGCACCGGGCACTGTCTTCAAAACACAGAAGATCTCGGGCTCTATTCCCAAAGAAGTACCAGAAGGCACTGATCACGTAACCTACATGGCCCATGCCGCAGCAGCCCGAATTGCTGCACCGCAATGGTCTAAAGAAGATATGTTTGTGGTCTAATTGCCACAATATTGAAACGTCGCACAATATGTCGCACAATATTGCGTGAAGCACAGAGCTCGGTTTGCACACGGGGCAGAGCATAGAATGCGAATGAATTGTGCGGCGTTTAAGTGGCTTTACTATAAGGAAGGCGAAACCAATTATGACAGTAGCTACAGCAACTGCACAGAAAACGAATTCTGTTGATTTACACATCAGCCCGCTCGGTCGCGTAGAGGGAGATCTCGACGTGCGTGTTACCGTTGATGACGGTGTTGTGACCGAGGCATGGACCGAGGCCGCCATGTTCCGCGGCTTTGAGATGATTCTGAAAGGTAAAGACCCGCAGGCAGGATTAATCGTCACGCCCCGCATTTGCGGTATCTGCGGTGGCAGCCATCTAACCAAAGCTGTCTACGCTCTGGATACAGCATGGAAGACCGAGGTTCCACCCAATGCTACGCTTGTACGCAATATTGCTCAGGCCTGTGAGACCCTGCAAAGTATTCCGCGCTGGTTCTATGCCCTCTTTGCTATCGATCTGACGAATAAAAATTACGCCAAAGCTTCTGAGTACGACGAGGCTGTTCGTCGCTTTGCCCCCTTTGTCGGCACTAGCTACGAGCCTGGCGTTACGCTCTCCAACAAGCCAGTGGAAATCTATGCCATCTACGGCGGTCAGTGGCCCCACACTAGCTTCATGATTCCGGGTGGCGTCATGTGTGGCCCCACGTTGTCAGACGTTACGCGCTCCATCTCTATCCTGGAATATTGGAAAGACGCTTGGTTAGAAAAGCAGTGGCTGGGCTGTTCTGTTGACCGCTGGTTGGAGAACAAGACCTGGGCGGATGTACTGGCCTGGGTGGACGAGAATGAGAGTCATCGCAATTCAGACTGTGGCTTCTTCATTCGTTATTGTCAGGATGTGGGGCTGGATAAGTTTGGTCAGGGCTTTGGCAACTATCTTGCTATGGGCACATTCTGGAACCCAGATGAGTATACCCAGCCGACCATCGAAGGCCGCAATCGAGCGTTGATTACCCGGGCAGGCGTCTATCAGGATAGTCAGTATTACGATTTTGATCAAGCCAACGTGCGCGAAGACCATACCCACTCTTTCTTCGAAGGAACTGGTGCGCTCCACCCCTTTGAAGGGCGCACCATTCCGGTCGATCCCGCCGATGGCCGCAAGCAAGGTAAATATACCTGGGCCAAGGCGCCCCGTTACGAAGTTCCTGGTCTTGGCGCAAAGCCGTTAGAGTCCGGACCATTGGCACGGCAGGTTGTCGCTGGTCGTGACGATCCAGAAGCGTGGCAGGACCAAGATGGTCTTTTCCTAGATGCGATCAGCACGATTGGTCCGAGCGTCATGGTTCGGGTGATGGCCCGTATGCACGAAGCAGCCAAATATTACAAACTCACGCGCAAGTGGCTAGACGAGCTAGATCTGCATGAAAAGTTCTATATCAAACCGGTTGAATTGGAAGAGGGCCAGGGATTTGGTGCAACCGAGGCCGCCCGCGGTTGCCTGGCTGACTGGATCAAGATCAAAGATGGTAAGATCGAGAACTATCAGGTTGTAACGCCGACGGCCTGGAATATTGGCCCACGCGATGGGAACGAGGTCAATGGACCGATGGAACAGGCCTTTGTCGGCACACCAATTGTTGATTCGTCTGATCCAGTTGAGCTTGGTCATGTGGCTCGCAGCTTTGATTCGTGCTTGGTCTGTACGGTCCACGCCTACGACAAAAAGACAGGCAAGGAGTTAGCCAAGTTCCAAGTAAACGGTGCTTGTTGATAACACCAGAACCCAACCAATCCATTCCCCAAACGCTGATTGTTGGCTGCGGGAACCTCCTGCGCGGCGATGATGGCGTTGGGCCAGTGCTGATTCGGCATATCTTAGACTATGATCTGCCTGAACACATCCAAGTGGTAGACGGAGGAACTGCGGGCATGGATGTAGCCTTTCGGATGCGAGGCATGGACCGGGTGGTTCTCATCGACGCATCCCAGAGTGGTTCCAAGCCGGGGACAATCTATCGTGTCCCTGGGGATGAGGTAGAAAATCTGCCGCCATTAGAAGGGCTGCACCTTCATGCATTTCGTTGGGATCATGCACTAGCCTTCGCTCGTTGGCTCTTGAAGGACGAATACCCGGCAGATATTACCGTCTATTTAATTGAAGCCGCCAATATCGACTTTGGCGACGAGCTTTCGCCCTCTGTTACAATAGCCATGAAAGAGGTGATACAGATGCTATTAAGTGATCTGTCCCTCACCTTGGTAGGTGGTGTTGAGCGTTGACGAATCCGACAGCAAAGTTGCAAATTGAAATTACCGATCAGGGCTATCTTCACCTATCAGCAGACGTTGCCCAGACGTACTTTCCGCAGGATGTGTTGATTGCACTGGCCCGCCCACCTGAGCTTTGGTTGATGCCCACGCGAGGACCTGAATCGGGAGGGCTGTTGCTCAAACAGCGCAACAAGCAGGGCGACCGCAGTGTGGTGATTTGGGAAGCCCTGCCTCCGCAGACAGAAGCAGGCGTGCGTGAGGCTTTCTGGGATGAGCAGCGGGGCGCATTGAGAGCTGTTCTGTGAAGGATATCTATAGCGCGGTCGTTTAGAAAACCGCCGGTTTCCGAAGCTGTACCGGAGTGTCCAAACTACGGTTTTCAAACCAATACCTTGATCAAAAAATAGGAAAAGAGCAAGAACTCGGTTAAAGTTTTTGTTGACCAAAACAAAACCCACCAAGGACTCGCTCATGGCCGAAATTATTGCACTATTATCCAGAATTAGTCAAGCAGTAACAGCAACGG
>JBCCFQ010000503.1:0-3736 GCA_039029655.1 Pseudomonadota bacterium
AAGAAGCGGCGAGGATAGCGATCAGTACACCCATCAATGCCTCACCAGTAATGAGACCCGACGCCAACAACAATCCGGTATTTTCGCGGTTTTGTTGTGTTTCAGGAGATTCGCTTTTTGAAGTCTTACTGATGTACCAGGCAATAACACCACCAATAAATATCGGCACAGATAGACCGAGTGGTAGGTAGACGCCAACGGCCACGGCGAGAACCGGAAAGCGAAAATTTGAACCACGACTCTCTTGAATCTTATCGAGGATGATAAGTGCCACAGCTAGACCGAATCCCATAAAGATGAAGTTCCACTTGATCCCCGCACCAAAGATACCGGACGCCAAAGCTTGCATTAGTCCTGCTTGAGGAGCCGCCAAAGGCTGTGCATCGGGGTTAATGGGACTGGGTCGTCCAATACCATACCCGTTGTCCAAAACTTGAAGAATGATGGGAATCACCAACGCCGCAGAAACCACACCGACAACCTGAAACACTTGTTGCCGCCAGGGTGTGGCACCTAACAAATGACCACACTTCAAGTCCTGCATGTTGTCCCCGGCAATAGCCGCAGCGGAACAAATCAGTCCAGCCAGATAAATCACTGCGATTGGGCCCAGGGTGGCCGCCATACCCTCATTACCCATAAGCTGTAAAAGTATCAAAGCGGAAATAATCACGGTGGCAATGGTGACACCGGAAATTGGGTTATTGGAACTTCCAACCAGACCGGCCATGTATCCGGCTACTGATGAGAAGACAAAACCAAAAATCAGCATCAAGAAGGTCATGATTGCCGCGATTAGGCTTCGGTTCTCGTAATCAGCCAACGCGTTACTGAAAACCAAAAACAAAGGGACGATAGAAAGTAGCGCAACGACAAAGACGTAGTTGATAGGAGTATCAAACTCTGTCCGCAGAATTGCTTGACCCTCAGCACTTCGACTGGCTTTATAGGCACTCATGCTAGCTTTGACGCCATCCATCAAAGGTTTCGCTAGACTGATTAACGACCAAACACCCCCCACGATCATGGCACCCACCCCAATGCGGCGGCAGTCTTGCCAGGATTGTCCCGCCAAAGCGCTCCATTCTGATGCTGTGTAGTCTGCCCAAGCTTTACTGGCATCAACCCCGGCGGCCGCGGTAATGGCATCACCGTTAAAGATCCAATTCAACGGCACACCAATGATTGTGCCAATGACCCCGCCTAAGAATACGAGTACAGCAATGTTCAAACCTACAATATAGCCCACCCCAACCAATGCAGGGCTAAGAGTAATGTCACCGGTGAATAGATATTTGCCACCCAACCAAGCCTTAGTGGTCGCCACACCCCCTGCCAGCAGACCCACACCAGACTCCAACGCTTTGATCAAAGCACCAAATCCGGCGGCTTGTAAAAGACGCTTAAAACCAGACGCGGCCTCGTCGGATTGAATCTTGCCCTTGGTCTTGTCCGTTTCGATGCCACCGGTCTTCAACACTTCCGCTGTAGCCACACCTTCGGGAAATTTGAGTTTCGCCTCGACGATGAGAGCACGACGTAACGGAACGGTAAACGCAACGCCTAAGATCCCGCCGATTATTCCGATGGATACCATGGGTGCATAGTTATAGCCACTCCAAGCTCCCATCATGACCAAAGCGGGTATGGTAAAAATGGTACCAGCAACCAATGATTCACCAGCGGATGCAGAAGTCTGCACCATATTGTTTTCCAAAATTGTCGAACGCGGGAACAAACGCAATAAACCCATGGATGCGGCGGCCGCTGGAATAGAAGCGGAAACCGTCAAGCCAACCAAAAGTCCGATATACGCGTTTGCAGCCGCTAGCACCATGGATAGCAAAGCACCCAGTATCAATGCCTTGATCGTTAACTCAGTTAGGCTTGTTTCCGCAGATACCACCGGTGGCGGAAGCGTTACATTGTTAGCCATGAATCTCCCCTTGGTTGAATTTCTACTTGTGGAACACAAGTTCCACAAAAAATAATTGTTGTTTTTGTACGCGGTTGATTACCAACCGCATTGACTATCCTGATTTTGTTTTTGCAGCCATCCCATGAGTGGCGCGAAGTAGTCGATAATGGGAGTCGCATCCATTTGTCTCGTCCCGGTCAATCTTTCTAACGCATCTGGCCACGGCTGACTCCGTCCTAGAGCCAGCATTTCGTTTAGTGCATTGCCCGCTGTCTTGCTGCCATGAAAAGAACACTCATTCAACGGTCCCTGGTGCTCAGCCAGCCCGCACATGGCCTTATAAAATTGGAACTGCAAAATATTCGAAAGAAAGTATCGAGTGTACGGAACATTTGCGGGTACATGGTATTTGGCACCGGCATCGAAATTTTTTTCGGTCCGTTCTATGGCTGGGCGAATCCCTTGAAAATTGGTGCGGAGTTCCCACCAATCCTGATTCAGTTCTTCTGATGACGTTTCGCCGGAAAAAACCTGCCAACGCCATTGATCCACCAGTTTTCCGAAAGGTAGGAATGCAATTTTATCCAGCGCCATTTTCATTTGTGCATTGATGGTCGCACGTTCATCCCGCTCAAAATTATTTATCAAACCAAGCGTTTGTAGATATTCAGGCGTCATCGCGAGGGTGATGGTATCGCCAATGGCTTCGTGAAAACCATCATGTGCACCTCCTTGAAAGACAGGTGGTACGTTTTGCTGCGCCAGAAAATAGTAAATGTGTCCCAACTCGTGATGAATCGTGGCAAAGTCCTCTTCGTTGAGGCGGATACACATCTTAATACGAACGTCTGTCTTACCATCCATCGGCCAAGCACTTGCATGACAATCAACATCCCGGTCTCCCGGCTCGGTTAGCATGGAGTATGCCCAAAAAGAGTCTGGCAATTCGGGTAACCCCAAAGAGGTGAAAAATCCCTCAGCAACTTGGGTCATCTTCACCGCGTCATAGCGTTGCTGTCTCAAAGCTCCGGTAATATCAAGATCAGCGACACCCGGATACGGCTCAACTAAGTCATAGATATTCGTCCAACTTTGAGCCCACATATTACCCAGCAAGTGTGCCGGTATGGGTTCTGTGGGCGGTACCCTGTCCGTACCGTATTGATCTGACAATCGGTCCCGTACATAGCAATGCAGCTCTTCGTAAAGGGGCTTGACCTGATCCCACAGTCGTTGCGCTTCTGACTCAAACTCCGTTGGACTCATGTCGTAGCCAGCCCGCCACAATTCACCGGCGTCTCGAAAACCCAGTTCCTGAGCGCCCTCGTTGATCAAGGCCATTAGTCGGATGTAGTCGGCGCGCATTACCGGCGACACGGTTCTCCAGCCTTGCCAGGCCTCAAGCAGGTCATCGTAGTCGCGACTTCTTGCCAAATCGAGGGCCAATTGATTGCGCGTCTTGCACGAACCTGCTCCGCGGGGGCAGTACTGCCCTTTGCTATACGTCGAGTCCAAACGGGCCGCAATCTTTGCAAGCTCTGTTCGCTTTTCAACATCCTTTGGGGCGGGGAAGCTACTACCAAGTTTAAGCAAGCTCATCGCCCGCCCAGTATCTCCAGTTAGATTTAAGTGATTAAATTGCTTTGTCCCCTCAACAACGTCGCTGTTGAATTTCAGGACTTCCTCGGTGGCCGCCGCCGCCAAAGCTTCGGTGTCGTCCGTGATATAGGTAGCCTTGACCCATTCCGCGCGAGCCCTCTTCCTCGCTATCACCGTGGCATCTTTGTTCACCTTCGCAACATAGGCTTCGGCTTCGGC
>JBCCFQ010000504.1:0-3733 GCA_039029655.1 Pseudomonadota bacterium
AGAATAACATTCGCTAACTCTAACTTAGACTGTCTAAAGGTCCATAACTTTGTCTGTATAATAGCTAAGTTTCGCTCTTTGTCTGGGTATTGCTATTTTCAAGATGTTGGTCTACGATAAAGGGAGATCTAGCAAGATCTGTATCTGTCGCTCTGCCCCTCCACCCACATTAACTTCCGACACACCGGGTACGCTGGACAGTCTTGTAGCCACATTGTCCACCAGAAAGTCGCGCATCAAATCCATATCCAAGCCCCGAGGGTTGCCTTCTAGAGGGGCGATGGAAAAAAACATAAACGCGTTGCTTGAAAAAGACGTCGCGAAGACCCGGGGTTCGTCCACGTTAAGCGGATAGGACGGTACCTGTGTTAAAGCATTACTGACGCGAATTAGGGTATCGGTGATATTGACACCAAAAGGGAATTCCAACTCTATCTCTGCGCTGCTGGATGATGCAGTGGTGGTGATGCGTTGTAGATTTGGAATCGTTCTTAGGTATTCCTCTTGTTCGATGAGAATTTCTTTTTCCACATCCTGGGGCGTGGCCCCTGGCCAACGGGTTTCCACCGTTATGGTGCGTACATCGAGGTCCGGAATCATTTGTATGGGAACGCGAAATGCCGCAATGGTCCCAATTACCGAAACGATCAAAACGATGACGGTCAGTAGCGTCCCGTGTTTCACTACACGCTCAAACAAAATACTTACTCCTTTAGGTCTGCGCTTCTAAGACCACCTGCACTTCCTGACCATTGCGAAGTGCTTCATTGCCACGAACCACCACTTGCTCGCCACCTAACAAACCGGTGATAACCTCCACCATCCCACCACTAACGGAACCAATGGTCACAGCCTGTTCTTTGACACGCGTGGCGCTGCCGTCCTTAGACACAATCCAGACGGTCGTTCGTCCGTCGGGATAACGAATCAATGCATCTCGTGGAATAGAAACACTTTGGCGAGTCGACTCTAATCTCAATAATCCGTTGGCCGACATACCTGGGGTTAAGTGGGGCATATCAATCACATTCACCCGCAATAAAAACGTTCGGGCAACAGGATCTGTAACAGGCACAGCCGCATCAACTTCCAAGGGCAAGAATTGGCCGTCAGCATCGCGAAGCAAAACAACCGTGTCTTCTCGAATTTTGGCAAAATGCTCTTGGGGTGTTTGAAAGTCAATGCGCAGCGCCTCTGTGGCCACCAGCTCAAGCACCGCCGTACCCGGCGTCACCCAGGCACCGACTTCGGTTTCCTTACTCCTCACAACACCGGAAAATGGGGCCCGCACCCTGTGTCTTTGCAACAGTGCCAGGCGTCGACTTGCCCCAGCTTTGGCCGTGGCTAGGGCGGCTTGATCAATGGTTACCCGAGCCTCCCTGGAGGCCACTTCCGTTGCCGCAATGGAATTCTCTGCGGCCAACTCCTGAACTTCGTCCAAGCGACGTTTGCTGTCGGCTAATTGAGCCTCCAGCCTTTGTACTTCCGCCGTGGCCGCCTGCCAATCGAATCGCGCTATCTCGTCGTCTAGGCGAACCAGGGTGTCACCTTGCTCAACTTTGCTGCCAGCATCCACGGCAACCGCAGAAACCAGACCCGCCACCGCCGCAGACAGCCGCACAAACTGTGTTGAATTGACGGTTCCAGTGAGAGGAATCTCCTCAATCACCGGTCCTTTCTCAGCAATAACCGCGACGACACCTAGGGGCTGCTCCTGTGCGGTCAGCGAAAAGCAGACGCCGACCAGCGCCCAAAACATGACTATCCGTGAATACATTTGAAGAAGATAAACGTCACAGGGTGAAATGTCACCCGGGAATTTAGGCTATAACCGAAGACCAGTCCTTGAGGATCCGTCGGGCGGCATTATGACCCGGCGCCCCGGTGACACCGCCACCGGGATGGGCACCGGAGCCACACAGATAAAGCCCTGGTACGGGGGTGGCATATTGGGCCGCATCGGGATGCGGGCGCGCACTAAATAGTTGGTCTGGCTCCAACTTGGCGTGGCAAATATCACCACCGGTCATGCCAAATACCCTTTCGATGTCTTTTGGCGTAAGACACTGGGTGGCCACGTGAATGTCCGGTAGATTGGGTATGTAGCGGGTCAAGTATCCTAAAATGTCGTCCACCACACTCTGCTTTTGCTCGTCCCAGGTTGTACCGTCTGCCAACTGATACGGCATGTACTTACACAGCAAACTCATCACATGGTGACCTGGCTGAGTTAAGGAGTCGTCAATGGTGCTTGGAATGATGGCTTCAATCATGGTGGGGTTCGCGGGAACACCAGAACGGGCCGACCGATAGGCCTGTTCGACGTGATCCATGCTCTCAATAATGGAAATACTGGCTCGATGATGCTCACCTATGTCTTCGCCGGGCAAACAGGCAAAGTTAGGCAATCCAGACAACGCGAGATTGATGCGTAGAGAGGCAGATTCTTGCCGCAAGACCGAGATGTCTTTTGCAAAACTTTCCGGAAGATGTTCTTTCCCGAGAAACTGCAAAAAAGTTCTCTTGGGGTCTGTGTTTGCGGCGACACATCTTGAGTCTATGGTTTCACCATTTTGTAAACGAACGCCGGTGACTCGATTCTTACTGACAATAATTTCCTGCACTGCCGCGTCGGTGCGAATCACCACACCTTTTTCCTCCGCCGATTTGGCCATAGCTTGGGTGATACCACCCATACCACCCTTAACCAGCGCCCATGCACCCTTTTCGCCATCTACACCACCCACCGCATGGTGCAGCATGGGTAAACTGGAACCAGGTTGGTGTAGCGAGGCGTAGTTTGCGGGCAAGCAGTGTTGGGCAAACATCGCTTTGATTTTGTCGCTCTCGAACCAACGATTAATCACGGTAGCTGGCGTGCCTATCATGATCTGCATAAAACGATAGCGCGTGTCTTCATCGAGTTTTTTGAAATCCATTCCCAACTTCAATGTACTGATGAGATCAGCAATACCGCCGTTTGAAAGTCGCGGGGGTTCCCGTAACCATTGCTTCACAAAAATCTCACCCACTCGATCCACAATTTCGTGAAAGTGTTCGGCGGATTCGTAATCGGTAGCTGAAAACTTTTCAAATTCTCGACGATTGTGTGCTTCGTCGTTGGTCAGCAACAGATATTCACCATCAAGTCCAGGGTAAAAAGAGTTATTCAACGGCAACGTCTGATAACCGTGGCGTTTCAGTTCCAAGTCATGGATCACTTCCGGCCGAAGCAAACTCACAACATACGAAGCAATGGAGTTACGGTAACCGGGATGGAACTCCTCGGTGACGGCGGCACCACCCACCACATGGCGTCGCTCCAGAACACACACACGCTTACCACCCATTGCAAGATAGTTGGCCGCCACCAAGCCATTGTGGCCAGCGCCAATAACAACGATGTCGAAGCCTTGTGTGCTCATTGGGAACGCCTTAGTGACAACGTCTCGATGCTATTCTGAAGCAGAGTAGTTTTCAATCTAACGTATAGGCGGCAGTATTCTTGGTTTGCCAAGCCTCGAACACCAATGAATCCAACAATCGAATCAATGGGTCCTGACTTTTCTCTCGCAGATAAGCAAAACTCAACGCACAGTGAAACGCCCTTGTGGGGTCATTCCATATTGTGATCCGCCCGTGGGCTTCGGCTGCCTTTGCTTCACCCCCTTCAACCAGTGCGATGCCTACCTGATTCTCCACCAATTGAATCTTGCTGAGTTCGTTGTCGGAA
>JBCCFQ010000505.1:0-3726 GCA_039029655.1 Pseudomonadota bacterium
GTTCTCGACCAAACTGTTCTTCCAAATACAAAAGAAAAAGTTGTCCTTTAACGTACGGTATTTCAGAAAAAACGTCATCTGGGTCCCGACCAGTAAGATCAATTGCCAATATCTGATCGTCCTCTCGGAGGGATCTCAAATCGCCGTGTAGACTTTGCACGTTTAGGGCATCCTCCATCAAAGCGCGCTCTTGTCCGAATACCTCCTCCATGATTCTGGAGGTCACATAGGTCGTAAAACCCTCATTTAACCAAAGGTCTCGCCAAGTGGCATTGCTCACGAGATTTCCAGACCATGAATGGGCGAGTTCATGAGCGATCAAAGAAACCAGGCTCTTGTCGCCCGCGATGATGGTGGGTGTGACGAAGGACAACCTAGGATTCTCCATTCCACCGAATGGAAAGCTGGGAGGCAAAACCAAAAGGTCATATCGGCCCCAGCGATACTCTCCATACAACCCTTCTGTGATTCGCAACATTGCCTCAGTGTCCGCGAACTCAACAGCTGCGGCTTCCAGTAACTCGGGCTCGGCATAGACCCCGGTCAGTTCGCCCATGGACTGAAACGCCAGATCGCCAACCGCAAGAGCAATGAGGTACGAGGGAATAGGCTGTGGCATTTCAAACTGGAAGTCACCGTCCAAAGGTGCGTCTGGTTTGTTGTCCGCGCTCATCACCGCCCGCAGAGCCACGGGCGTACGGATTCTCGCATCGTAGGTCACCCTGACCCCAGGGGTATCTTGTAACGGAATCCAACTTCGCGCGTGTATTGCTTGAGACTGGGTGAACAAAAACGGATGTTGTTTCCCAGCAGTTTGCGATGGCGCTAGCCATTGAAGACCAGATGCCCCTGGACTCGTGCGATAAGAAATCGACACTTTGAACTCACGACCCGCGGTAACGGGAATCTCAATGGATAGGGCCCGACCTAAAACCGGATCCTCATCGGCAAACCTGTACTCTAGAGGAGTGTCCCCGACCTTTGCCATCAGCCGAATGGCGTCAACGTCCAATCCACGGGTATCCAGCACCAAGTTCCGTGCAGTGGTATCGTTTCGGCGTACGGTTACATCCACTGCGCCTTGTAATACCTTCGTCTCGAAATCCACGGACAGATCCAAACTCAGATGTGTCAAGGAAAATTGATGTGGATTCGAAAAAGAATGGGGATCGGGATCGACGGCATTAATCAACTTTACCGGGCCCGACGTAATTTCTGGCTCTTCTGTTTCGCTGCAGCCCACAAGAAGCACGGACAAAAACACTAGGACCCGAAGGCCAGGCATTTTTAGGAAGGAGAATCGTTTATTCATTGAGAGAGGTCTGCTGTAGTGCACGCCGGATGTTTAGGGCCTTCGCCTCGACTGAACCGTGGACCTCATCACCTTCAGCGAGGATTGACACCGGAACACCTGAGAGTGTTTGAATAGCGAGTCGGGCTTGTTCATAGTTTATTTCTTGGCCATCCCCCAACATCTCAGCAAGTAGGTTGGACAACCGCAGTGTTGCATTGCTGTCATCATCTTCCAGCGGCGTATGAGCTTCCAGCAACAACTCACCGTCCAACCACCCCACCTGGTAGGGTTCATTGACAATTCTTACCGGCGTACCCTTAGGCACACGTTCATATAACCGAGCGATGTCCTCCGGATACAAACGTATACAGCCGTGACTTACCCGCATTCCCACACCAAACGGTTTATTGGTGCCATGAATGAGATACCCCGGAATGTCCAGACGCATTGCAAACTTCCCAAGGGGATTGTCTGGCCCTGGATGAACGACAGCGGGTAACGGATCCCCCGCCTCCTCGTGCTCGCGTCTAACCGACGCGGGGACGTACCACACCGGATTTCGCGCCTTCGCCGTGATGACGGTTTCCCCAATAGGGGTAGACCAGCCCACCCTACCTATGCCTATCGGATGTGTTATCACTTCCTGGGGTTGACCAGGGTCAGGCCTCGGAAAGTAAAACAACCTCATGCTGGCTAGATTCAGCACAATGCCGGTTCTGGGGCCAGACGGGAGGACAAATTGTGTCGGCAAGACAATAGGGGTGCCTTCTTTTGGTAACCAGGGGTCCACACCTGGGTTGGCCGACACAATTTCTTCGTAACCCAAATCATATCGTCGAGCAATTTCAGGAAGCGTGTCCTCTTCCCGTGCGACCAGAATTTGAACCTGTCCGACAACATCGTTTTCAGCGCCGTGCATGATTAACCGGTCGCTAGGCAAACCTGTATGCACCAGTTCGTCCAAAACTGTCGACCTAGCAGTAGGTAACTCTTTGGAATTTGGGAAGATTGCGCAGCCAGCGAGGCAGCAAAGCAAAAACGAATAAAGGACCCGCAGATTTGAGCTCATTGATACCGTTGAGATTGACCTATCAGCCATTCTCCGGGATTATATTATGACTCCATTGCTACTAGGAACATCCTTAAGGCGATTTGGCACGAAAGCTCATCAGAAAGTTGCTGCCAAAACAACCGCGCTGGGGGAATAAATCCTAGTCCGAGCGGTCTATATAGGTAAGCCGCGACGTTTCAGGAGCTTGATGTGGCGATTTTAGCGTTTATCGTTCTTTTGTTGGTGGCGAACGGTGCACCCTTATTCACGGCCTACTTTTTGGGTCCGCATTATGCGGCTCCCATTGATGGTGGGCGACTTTTGCCTGACGGGAACCGCCTATTCGGCAGAACCAAGACCTGGCGTGGCCTGGTTGCGGCTTTGTTTTGCACCAGTTTTGCAGCAGTCTTCTTGGGATACTCCTTTTTCTTAGGCAGTGCCGTTGCCGTCATGGCCATGACCGGAGATTTGATATCCAGCTTTGCTAAGCGTCGGCAAGGCTTGGCATCGAGTAGCTTCGCCTTTGGCTTGGATCAGATACCAGAGGCACTATTACCAGCGCTGGCTGTTGGCATGCCACTGCTTGGTTTTAGCTTGTTGGAAGTCGCGCTGGTTGTGGTGATCTTCTTAGCATTGGAATTGGTTTCCTCAGGCCCGCTTCATCGACTTGGTATTCGAAAGCCCGCCGCCTAGCCGATTTCAGCCATTCACCCTGACATGGTGCAAAGCGACTTCCGGTGCGCAGTTGAAGCGAACATCCAGCAACGAACTACCTGTGCCCTTGGACGTGTAACCCACCATATTTGCGAACTGCCAAAGGCCGCTTCCGTACTTCCTCGGACAATCAGCATTTATGGTGAGGGGGAACCCACCAGGTAATCGGATTTGTCCGCCATGGGTATGGCCACATAACAAAAGGTCAACACCGCTCTGAGCTGCCTCCTCATAAACCTCCGGCGAATGGGCCAACAAAACTGTTAACGCCCCATCCGGAACTTGAGCTGTAGCCTTGTGTATGTCATGGCAACGAAAATAGTGGGGATCATCAATACCAGACAAATGAATACCCGGAACGAGCTCAACAGACTCATTGATCAGTACGCGTATTCCATAGGATTCCAGGTCGGGGACCATACTCAAACTGTCATGATTTCCAAGTACGGCAAAAATCGGGGCAGTCAAGCCTTCCGCTAGCTTAAGCATGCCTTGCAACGCTGGGCCATTGTCTCCAGCCGTATCGAAACGGTAGTCGCCAGTCAAAACAACGGCGTCGTATTTTAGTCCAGAGACCTTTTCGAGAATAACGTCGGCGAAGTCATGAAAGACATCAATATGCAGGTCGCTCATATGCAATAGTGTCATTTCAGTTGAGGGCAACGTA
>JBCCFQ010000506.1:0-3717 GCA_039029655.1 Pseudomonadota bacterium
CTGATCCACCTTGGATTGAACGCTCACTGCCAAACCACTTGGGGCTTCGTAAAAGTAAATGCGCTCTCCATGGGCGTCCATGGGTCCATTGGGCGTTAAGCCATTGTCTCGAGCCTGATTTGCCCAAGCATCGGCATCATCCACCACAATCTGCAACATCACACCGGCGGGCATACCAGGGCCTTCACGCCACATTTCGATCCAGCTCCCCTCTCCGGCGGGGAACACCGCACCGGGAAAATCCGCGCCGGTACCGCCGCCTAAGTCTCGTCGAGGCAACCCAAGCCCCTCGCTGCCCAGAAAGCCGGCCAACTCTTCAGCCGCCGAATTAACCGTACAAAAGCGAATGCCCAATACCTTCATGCTGGTTCCCCATTTAGATGGAAGAAGTCTAGTTTAGCGCCTGTTAGAGGGGATCCACCCTCGGCCAAAAGTACGATTTTGTCTAGTTAGGACAGGATTTTCAGCGCTTTTGCCGTGGATATGGCCTGGGTTCTGCGCTTGACGCCCAATTTGGCGTAGATGTTGGATAGGTGTGTCTTCACCGTGGAAAGGGAGATATGAAACGTATCTGCTACTTCCCGATTGCTGGCGCCCTGGGACACGGCCTCGAGGATGTCCATCTCACGCGGGCTTAGCGGATCTTTGGGGGCTGAAGGTTTGCGATTCGGGCGTTGTCGCCGGTAACCCAGCCACAGGCCAAGGACTAGAAAGATGAGGCCGGCCGTGCCAGCGTAAAGCTCGGCCTCCCAGCTAAGGGCCACCGTGGAGTAACGCAATACCATAAAGCAGATCAGCACCAATCCCGCCAAGGCACCGTAGCCTAATACAGGTAAAAGCCATTTGGGTTTGGTGCTCTTCGTCATGCCTCACGGTATTCCAGTAGCTGCTGAATGAGTATACTGCGGGCAATATTGTAACGTGCCGTATCGCCTATGGTTGCCCGTTTGGAGAGCCTGACCCCTCGAAAGTCAGTCAATCAAAAGAAATTAGAAAAACGTCTGCGCCGACTCACCGCCGACGCCATTGTGGATTTTGGCATGATTGAGGAGGGTGATCGGGTGATGGTGTGTCTTTCAGGGGGTAAGGATTCTTACACCATGTTGGACATGTTGCTCAAACTCAAAAGTTCTGCACCCATCGATTTTACTCTTCGTGTGGTTAACCTCGACCAAAACCAGCCGGGTTTTCCAAAACAGGTATTGCCGGACTATTTGTCAAACCTGAAGGTGGACCACCACATTCTGGATCAAGATACCTATTCCGTCGTAAAGCGCGTGATCCCGGAAGGCAAAACCATGTGTGGATTGTGTTCTCGATTGCGACGTGGTGCCTTGTATCGGTATGCCAGAGAGAATGGTTTTAATAAGGTAGCATTGGGTCATCATCGGGATGATATTTTGGAAACATTGTTTCTTAATCTGTTTTTTGGCGGCAAGTTAGCCACTATGCCACCAAAATTACTGAGCGATGATGGCGCCTGCGTTGTGATACGACCTTTGTCATATTGCTCAGAGGCGGACATTGAGAAATACGCCGACCACAGAAGCTTTCCCATCATTCCCTGTCGGCTTTGTGGAAATCAAGAGAAGTCGTCTCGACGGGAAGTGAAGGCCATGCTGGCGGAGTGGCGTCAGAAGCATCCAAAGCGGTTAGATTCCATGTTTAAAGCTCTGACCAACGTGTCCGCGTCGCACCTTTTGGATCGAGACCTTTTTGATTTCTCCAGTCTATAAGTTGAAAGTCCACGGGTTTCTAGAACGGGACGAAGTATGAAACATTTGAGTTGGTTCTTTTTTGCGCTATTCACCGCTTTTTCCTATGCCGAACCTTTTGAGCGCCCGGCGGGCGTGGCGGACGGCGAAGAGCCGCTAATAGCCACAGGATATCGCGCTTTGTTTACTTGCTCCGCTCACTTTGTTGCAGGGCGTGACTCGCAAACGGATATCGAGAACGTTGAGTTGGTGGACACGAAAGTACATGGTTTCCCTCAACCAGAGATCGATGCCGATAAAGGCTTGGTGGTTGCGCGGTCCACCAAAGGGCACGAAATGGTTGCCATGTACCGAGACACCATGGGCTGTACGTTATTGCCGCCCAATTGGTCTGCAGGTGACGCGGCTAGACTGCCAACCATCAGTTATCCCAAGCGCGCAGTCTCTTCTACGGAGGATTTCCCTTACGGCGACAACATCCAATTACCTCGTTCGGGTATACACCGCAGCTTCAGGGCACTGTCTCCAGTAATCGATAAAGCCTTTGATGGAGAGAGCTACACAGCAGGAAGTGTCACAGTAGGGGTTTTGATCCTACAAAACGGTAGACCCATCGTGGAACGGTACAGGTCGGGGTTTGGACCACACTCAGGTTACCGCACCTGGTCAACAGCAAAAAGTATATCTTCGATGGTCATTGGTGTTGCGGTGAAGGAAGGGCATTTGGCTTTGGATGCCCCTGCGCCTGTCCCTCAGTGGCAGGAAGGCGATGATCCTCGTCAAGCTATCACTTTGCGGCATCTGTTACACATGTCCAGCGGCCTGTACAGCGGGGGCAACAATACCAACGCCATTTACTTTGGTGGTCAAGACGTGATCAGCGCTGCTGCTACCACCCATCTAGAAGCTGAGCCAGGTAGTCGGTGGAAGTATGCCAATAACGATACACTGCTGGCGCTTTTGGCCTTGCGTGCTCAGCTGGGTAATGATCTTGAGTACTTGCACTATCCCTATGATCGGTTGTTACACAAGATTGGAATGCTAAATACCCGGATGGAGGTGGATCATGTGGGTAATTTCATTGGCTCGAGTCAGGTATACACCACGGCAAGAGATCTGGGTCGCTTCGGTGCTTTCCTGCATAACAAAGGTCGATGGCGAGACGAACAGATTGTGCCTGAGTCATGGATCGAATTTATCACCACCCCGGCGCCGGCCAGAGTGACCGAGGAGGGCGACTGGAATTACGGCGGTCAGTTCTGGTTGATGGACAACATTAAAGGTGTGCCTGCGGATGCCTACACCACGGCGGGTAACAAGGGCCAATATGTCACGGTAGTGCCCAGTTTGGGTCTTGTGGTAGTTCGTACGGGTGTCAATCCTAATGGTGTTCGTTGGGACCACAATGGCTTTATGGCCGATGTCATTGGCTCAATCCAAGCTCGGTAGAAATCCATCTAAGTATTCTGCAACTCTGGATTCGCTCGCACCGCTGGTTTGTGTGAACTTGTAAACGTGCAAGGGTCGAGCCTTGCGATCGAACCACAGTTCTTTAAGGGGTTTTGGACGCGTTGCCGCTAGCCATTGAATCGTGTCTGCTGCCTGTTCGGCGTTTCGAAGTATAAAGCTTGTCAATTTTCGAAAGGTGGGTAGAGAATTTTGTACACCTTGGGTGTCGGCCCAGCCCGGATGCATGGTGTAAAAGCTGGGTCCATTTCTATGTTTGCTCTGCCAATGATTACTCAAGACCGCTTGGGCTCGCTTTTGCAAGGTATAGCTTCGAGTTCCGTGATGTTCATCGGCGGATTGCGTATTCAAAGACTCAACTCGCAAAGGGGCCAAATACAGACCACCTGACGACACGTTGATGACCATGCTGTCCGGTCGCAACACTTCGGCCGCGATCAATCTCTCCGTTAAGTAATAGTGATTTAGCAAGTTGGTCGCAAACATGGTTTCCACACCATCGGGTGTCTGACTAAAGTCATGCAACATCACGCCC
>JBCCFQ010000507.1:0-3714 GCA_039029655.1 Pseudomonadota bacterium
ATCAAAATCATCGTGCGCCAGGATGGGCGTGGTGTTGGTACCATCGTACTCAAACACACGATAGTCGTTACTAGTGAGCTGGGCAATGAAGTAGAGGTTGCCGTTGTACTCCGTGAAGCTGTGTGGCCTGGAATCGGAGCCTGCCAGCGATGTGTTAATGTGGTACTGGGTGAGCACCTGCGCTATGCCTGCTGAGCTGCTCAGCAAGCACATTAGTAAAAGAAGAAATTTAGTCGAGCGCTTCATTTTTGTTAGGGTAAAAGTTTTCTGATGCAATTGAATTTATTGATGGAGCAAAGAGACGGAATAGGGCAGGGCGCATCAATGGGTGTTTACCCCTAACGCGACTTGTAGCAAGGGTTTAGTAAACGTGGAAATCGTGTTGCAAACTGCAACTGGAACGATTTTGGAAACAAGAAAATGGGGGAGAAGTGCTGGAGTTACTCGAAGCTATATCCGAGACTCATCACAGTTTTGAGCAGCTCGGCCACGTTGTTTACTTCCAGCTTGCGAAAAAGCCGTGAGCGGTGGTTGTCTACCGTTTTTTGCGAGATTCCCAGCTCTGCGGCAATTTCTTTGCTGAGCTTTCCATCCAGAATCATGCGTACGATTTCCTGCTCGCGCGCTGATAATTCTACAGGCGCGACTTCATCGTAGACACTGCGTTTGGTAAGGTACTCGTAGGCTTTCGGAACCCATGTTTTGCCTGCTGCCACGGTGGTGACTGCTTCGATGAGCTCGGCTTCGGGCTGGCGTTTGTTGACGTAGCCTTGTACACCTAATGCCATCAGGTTTTCGATCAGCACAGGACTTTTGAGTGTGGTGTAGGCCATCACCGCAATGTCGGGAAATACCGTGCGAATTTCCTTGAACAGATCAAGCCCTTCTACGTCTGGTGCCACCACATCGAGAATGAGCACATCCACCGGTTGTTGGTGCAAGGCAGTAAGGAGCGATTCACGGGTTTGCTCCAGCACATTTACTTGAAAATCGCTGTATGGAGCCAGCATGCCGCGCAGGCCGATGCCAAGTACCGGGTGATCGTCAAAAATTCCAATAGAAATGGTGAGACTCATCAAGCGTGAAGATAACTCGAATGACACCGAAACGGATCAAGGAGCCATAAAAAATATGGGCCTAAATTGGTGACCTATGTAGCAGTAGGGCCGAACTCAAATTGTGTTCCCCGACCAACTGTGCTGTCAACCGTCATGTTCCATCCCGACTTTCGCACCAGCTCAAAGCTGATGTAAAGCCCCAATCCAAAACCGGTTTCGTTGGCGGTGCCCATGTCAGACATCACTGTTTCTTTGCCCAGCAATGCGAGTTTTTCTGGCGCAATTCCAACACCGGTATCGCGTACCGAAATGGCTCCGTTGGGAGTGATCCTAACAAATATTTCCTCGCCTTCGTGGCTATATTTGACAGCGTTTGTAAGTAGGTTTCGCAGCACAATCCGTAAGATATCTGAGTGCATGTTCACTGTGGCACCGTCCTCGATCTCATTCACAAATTCTAGCTCTTTGGCTTTGCTTGCAGCACTCAGGCCTGCCATAATTTCTTTGCTGATGGCGCTTGCATCTGCACTTTGTGCGGAGCTAAAGTCCACACCAAGCTCTGCGCGCGCCCAGTTGAGCAGGCTTTCCAATACCTGGCTGGTTTGCCCGACATGATTCTTGAGATCAGCTGCAAATTTTTGGAGCTGCTGCAACGAAAGTTCGCTGTGTCCTAGCGAATCGGCTAGTATGCCAAGCGACATGAGCGGATCGCGCAAGTCATGCGAAATGATGCCAAAAACCTCCTTGTTGATGCGGTCCAATTGTTCCAATCGTTCGTTTTTCTGGGCAGTTTCTTTGCGGGCAAGACTAATTCTACGGTAGCCAATCACGATTACCACAATGGGACCCATTGCCGGCAGTATTCCGCCGAAGAACAAATCCCAATTGCTTGAGTAGTCTGGTCCCCGCGCAAATGGCATTAGCGCAGCGAGAATAAGCGCCGAAATCTGCATCAGATTTCGTAGTACGCCCATTGTTTTGAATTCTTCCCAGTAGTTCGCAATCATAGTCTGCCGTCTCAGATGTCCCCTGCTGCTGCGTCACAAAGTTAAGATACAGAGTTAAGGTAAAGAGTTTAGTGAATACAGAAGATTATACCGAATGTCCCTTGGACATGATCAAATGTGCAGAGTCTGTTTAACTCCTGTCTTGGCGATTTTTAGTCATGAACTCTGCTTGGCTGCCTGGACCTGTAGCCGCCAATACCATTAGCATGCCAAATAATCTATTGAACCCTGGCAGGTAATATCTGATGTGGAATGAACGCGACAACGCACTATGTGCCGAATTAACGTTTGATAATTTTGTAGATGCTTTTCAGTTTATGACCGAGGTTGCTGAACTTGCTGAGGCGCAAGGTCATCATCCGGAGTGGACGAATGTTTACAATCGCGTTTCGATTCGATTAACGACCCACGATGCTGGAAATACTGTGACAGAAAAAGATCGAGAGCTTGCCAGCGCTATCGCTGAGGTGCCTTCCGCTGGATTGATTCGGAATGAGGGATAGTTGCATCACTGTGCTCGCAGCTCATGGTAGATGTCGCCCTGACCGAATGCTTGTGACTGGTCCTGCGGGCTCGCTTCCATTTTCTTGTATGCAAGCACAGCCATAAAAACCAGGCTCCATTGCAGAAATTTTCGAATGTTCACCTTACTGAACTCCCCGTTGTTTCAGCGATTAAAATCAGTCGCTTTTTGTTTTGTGACAGGAGTGCAGAGCATAAAGATTTCTGCATCGCGGATTGGTGATGGGGGTCACAGTTTGAAGTGAGTGGGGGACCGTTTATCGCGCAAACGCCCCGATTTCGGATGAGCGGTTATGCCTTGAGGATGCCGGGCAGCAGTAACGTCAGCCGAGTGCGAGTATAAAGATCAACGGGAAAATCGGAATCATCCGGGTATAGCCTCGGTTTACATAGGCCTTTGCGAACGAAGGTTCGATATCTGTTGCCGCTTCAAAATCCCGTAGTGCCAGGAAGTCAGTACCTGCTTTTCGATAGAGCAGTCCTCGATTGAAGTAGGCTCTAGCGTGTTGATCGTCCAATTCGATGGTACGCGAGTAGTCGGCAATCGCCTCGTCATAGTTCTTTTGCGCGTGATGCAACAGAGCCCGTGAGTAGTACGCCGCAGCGTTTCTGGATTGCAGCGCAATTGCTTCGTTGTAGTCCTGCAGGGCATCGTCGTAGCGTTTGAGATTTTTATTGGCTCTCGCTCTGTTGTAGTAGATCGTCGCCTGCTCGTCGCGATTACTGGTTAGTGTCAGTGCCGTACTGTAGTCATCAACGGCCTGGGCGAACCGGTCAGCACGCTGGAATGCGTAAGCCCGGAAGTAGTAGGCCTGCATGTAAGTGGGATCAAGATCGATGGCGCGATCAAAGTCTTCCAGCGCCAGTCGGTTGTTACCGATCATGGTGTGGCTAAGTCCGCGGTTGGCGTAAGCGGTTACATAGTCTGGGATAAATTCAATCGCCTTGTCGTAGTTGGCAATGGCTTTCTTTTGTTCGCCGGAGTCGTAGTAGGTCAAACCCAGCAGTAAATAGGTTCTGGCTACCCGGCTCAATTCTTCGGCCAGACAGTCGTCCAGCGCCTCGATAGCGTCATCGATCTGATTGCTGAGTCTGATGGCATTTGCCCGATCGTTGCAGTCCTGATC
>JBCCFQ010000508.1:0-3705 GCA_039029655.1 Pseudomonadota bacterium
ATCCGGATGTCCGGGAGGCTGCAGTCGCACTTTGGCAAATAGATGATCGAGAGTTATTACTGGGTTTTTACGTGTCTGATGATATGTCGGACACAGATTCACTAAAGGGTTTTTTGCGCCAATCTTTGCCACGGCATATGGTGCCCAATCGTTTGATTGCCCGTGAGCGTTTACCCAGACTCAGCAATGGCAAATTGGATCGCGGTGCACTCATCCAGGGAATGGAATCAGAAACCCACACCATAAGTGGTCCTGCGGCTGAGTCCGACGCAATTCAAGTTGCCATAGGGCATATCTGGTGCAGGCTGCTAAAAATTGAGAAGGTGACTTCCGCGGACGACTTCTTTGAGTTGGGTGGTGACTCATTGTTGGGTGTGCAGATGCTATTGGAGCTGCGACGCCAGTTCGATTTGGATGTCCAAATCTCGGCTTTGTTTGGTGCGTCACAGCTTTATCAGCTTGCCAAACTGGTGCGGGACGCCTCCACAAACGTGACTACCGTTGCTCCCATAAGACGACAAGGCCACAAGCCGGCTGTTTTTTGCGTTCATGCGAGAACAGAATTTCTGCTTAAGACTTTGCCGGAGGAGTATCCCGTCTACTTAGTCTTCCGTGATCTTTTGCATCAAGGTCGACGTCTAAAAAGTATTCAGGAAGTGGCGGCACTATACGTGTCCGATCTATTAGCGACTCAGTCCGAAGGTCCTTATTATCTTTTGGGCTTTTCAGCGGGTGGCATGATTGCTTACGAAATGGCAAACCAGCTGATCCAGGCGGGGCATCAAGTGGATTTGATTGCTCTGGCTGATCCTCCGCCCTTTGTTAACATGTCAGCTTGGCGATTCCGTTTGTATCGAAAGTTGTTTCATATGCGTATGGCTGGCGGTGTGTGGAAGCAAATGCTTTATTTGTTTCGCAGTGGACCGGGGATTTTGGGTCGCATGATGTCCAGACGCGCTGGCCGCGTGATGAATCGACTGCTCTTGAAGTCTGGCAAGAGCATGAGTCTTTCTCAAATCGAGTTTGGTATTTTGCAAAGATATGTTCAGCTGGGCAAAACCTATCGCTATCCAGAGCTTCCGGCGAGATGCGAAGTCTTTGTGACTGATTCGCATCCTAGGATCGTAGAAGATATGCGGCGCCAGTGGCGCGATCTCAACGGCAGTCGTACAACTGTATCGGTCATCAATGGTGCGGAAAAACACTTAGACCTGATGCATCAAAGCCACGGCACAGATTTGGCTAGGCAATTTGTTGATGCGTTAGTCAGTACGGGTGGCAATAGGGGTCAGACTTAACAACATCAAACCGCCACCTAGGGCAATCAGCAAAAGGCCGCAGTAAGCCAAGGGTGCCAAGGCTTCGTAGTGGTGATTCCAGCTACGTCGACTCCGTCTTACAACCATTCGAGCATTTGCTTCTTTTAGCTTAGGGTAGTTTCCTTGGCTTGCTACTTCTAGATAATAGGTAGCTCCCTTTTCTCCACGAAACTGACCCACTCCACGTGCCCCAGTAAATTCGCCGGTGAGACCCCAGCTCCGCCAGTGTTGATCATTACGGTCAAAAGGTACGCTCAGAAGTACACGTCGCCACTTGGCCTTTGTAGAGCGAGGTCCCGGGGCGATATATAAGTAGTCTTTTACATTTCCCTGGGCCACTGTCTCTTTGACTGAGTTTTTGACTGTCCAACTAATATCTAGGCTGGAAGGGTTTTTGGTGCCCACAATCTGTGTAAATAAGCCCTTGTCGAGACTGAGGTCTGTTTCCAACTGTACTTCATAGATGTCCGCCTCGGGAGGTCGAAACTCCCCGGAGGCCGCCGCGCCTGGCACTGTCGGCAATGTGAGCATGATTGGATTCCAGTGGGTGCGGTTCTGAAGGGCGGCGTGTATTCCCAAGAATCCAATACCTATACCGAGGCTAACTATGGCAAAGGTACGTAGCTTCTTCATGGGTTTTGTTAGATGGGTAGAAAGGCTAGATCAAAGCTTCTTTCCACCAGCCATCCGGCGGCCAAAAGACCAATGACTATAGACAATGCTGGCATTATCCTCTTGATATATAACCGTGAAGATCGCAGGGCGTAAAGAATCGGAAAGACCACCGCCACGATGGCAATTTGCCCAATTTCCACTCCGATGTTAAAGCCCGCCAGGTCGGCAACAAGGTTGGTGGCATTGTTGGTTAGGTGTTGTAAAACACTGGCGAATCCAAACCCATGGAATAGTCCAAATCCAAACACTACCCATCCCATATTGTCGCGGAAAATCGGTATCAAGTTGTTCAGGGCTGCAATCACCACCGAGGCGGCGATGACCGATTCAACCAATCGACTGGGTAACGTGATGATATCTAGCGCCGCCAGCGTTAGGGTGATGGTGTGAGCGAGGGTAAATAAGGTGACAATTTTTACGACCGCCCATGACGCGGATTTGAAATTATCGGTTGGGATCCATGAGGCATCACTCTTCCGTTGCAGTACGGAAGGGAGCAATAACGCAACGAGAAATAGGATGTGGTCAATACCAATCCAGATATGCCAAACCCCATGCTTAAGAAAATCGACAAAGCTGGACCAGGGTGAAGTGTTCTTAAAATCAAAATCCTTAGTTTTTGAATCCGGTCCAAAAATCAGTGAGACATCTTCGCCGGTATTCACCAGCTTGCTCTTGGTGTTGCTGTGGACCACCAAAAATCCTCGATGGGTTGAGTCCTCATCAAACAGCACGTCGTAGCGGAACGTCAGTACATCCGGTACCTGGGTCGCGTCGGACTCAAATCTGAGCACCATGTATTGACCCACTGGAATCTTCAGCAGTTCGAAGCCGGTATATGTGAGCTGATACTCGCGGCTGCCATCAGAGATATCCACTCTGTCGGTGAGATAGTCTTGGATCCGCGCTATATTTTGGGCGACATCCTGCTCTTCGACACGGCCATCTTGGTCGCTGTCTATGTCCAAGGCCTTGTCTAGGTCAGACAGTGTGATTTCAAACCAGCCATTTAAAGACTCATCGGTGACCTCAACAAATAGGTAGCCTTCCCCAAGGGTATGGGTTTGTCCCAAGGGACTCCAAAAGACCGCGAGCAATAGGATTGGTAGTAGGGTGACACGCATAACATTCATTCTTATTATTGTGATTGTGCGAATTGCTGATGACTCTATATTATCTTGGATTCGACGCCAGTTTGTTACTAGATTCGGCTTATGTGAAATGGTGGGAGGTATTATGAAGGCTAGGGTATTCCCGTATTTATTGTTGCCAGTCTTGGTGGGTCTTCTCGGTGCCTGCGAATCCGTTCCAAATCAGGATGTACCAGAGCCAGAGCAACGTTTCTTTGGGGCGGTGGCCAGCCCCGACAAGTTTGGTTCGAAAGTGGCGTCGGATATTTTAAAGCGTGGCGGAAATGCCGTGGACGCGGCAGTTGCGGTTGCCTTTACTCTTGCCGTGACCTACCCGGAAGCCGGGAATATTGGTGGTGGTGGCTTCATGACAATCTTTCATGAAGGTGACGCGTATTTTCTAGACTATCGTGAAGTAGCGCCACTACTGGCCACCGAGGGTATGTACCTAGATGAAAAGGGCGAGGTGATCAAGAATCTTAGTCTGATTGGTCACAAAGCTGCCGGTGTGCCCGGAACTGTAGCGGGCTTGTGGGAAGCCCACCAACGATTTGGGTCCTTACCCTGGTCTGATCTTGTTG
>JBCCFQ010000509.1:0-3705 GCA_039029655.1 Pseudomonadota bacterium
CTGCTCTAACCAACTGAGCTACAGGCCCCGCGATAAACCCGCAACTAAGGGCAGTGCGGAAGGCCGCGCATTCTATCAGATTTTCTTCACCGATTAACAACCTACGCTTTTGTTGCGCAGCACTCTAATGGCATGAGGGTGGGTGTCGTCTAGGGATGGGTCGGAAAATCGCCTTGGCGTGATCCAATCTTGCTGAAATAGATATAAGCTCTAGGTGGTCTTTAACACCATTAGGGCTATGTTAGTTGGGGTGTGGATCTTGAAAAAACAAAGAGTTGTGATCATAGGTGGGGGATTTGGCGGTGCTTTTACGGCCCGTGCCTTAAGCAAAATCGCCAAGGATCAAATCGAAGTAGAAATAATCAACCGCACCAATTATTTTGTCTTTCAGCCCCTGCTACCTGAGGTGGCCGCGGGTACTATCAACGCATCAGATGCAGTGACACCGTTACGGGTGTTGCTACCCAATACCAAAGTCCGAATGGCAGATGTTACACACATCGACACGGACAATAAGCGTTTGACCTTGCTTCAGGGTCGGAAACTGGTGCCCATTACTCTTGAGTATGACCACTTGGTGATCGCTTCTGGCCTGAAAGCGGATCTGTCTTTTTTGCCGGGTTTTGAGGAGCACAGCTTCTCCATGAAGGACTTGGCTGATGCTCATGGATTGCGTAACCATGTCATTCAGTGCCTAGAACATGCTGACGTTACCCAAGATGCGGAACTGAAAAAGGAATTGCTGACCTTTGTGGTGGCCGGTGGGGGATTTTCTGGCGTGGAAACCATCGGTGAGATGTCGGAGATGATTGCGAGAACGCTGCGTTATTACCCAAACATTAAGCACTCTGAACTCCGTGGAATCTTGGTTCAAAAGGCGGGCGAGGTTTTGCCAGAACTACCCCCTGTGCTGGGTAGCTATGCACGCAAAGAATTGGCAAAACGTCATATTGACGTCTTGTTAGATATGGGTATTGAATCTGCAACAGGGACGGCAGTGACGCTTAGCGATGGTACAGTCATTCCCACGCGTACTCTCGTGACCACCGTGGGCAATGGGCCCACCGAACTCATGCACAGTTTGCCGGTGGAATTGGCTCGAGGGCGACTACAAACCAATAGGCATCTGCAGGTCCTAGGCCTCAAAGACGTCTGGGCCGTTGGTGATGTGGCCTCCATCCCCCTGTCAGACGATGAGGAGAACCAATCTTTTGCACCCCCTACTGCTCAATTCGCGGTAAGGGAGGCTAAGTTCTTGGCAAAGACCATCTTGGCCAGCATGGACGACCGACCGCTAAATGCCTTCGAATATGAACCAAGAGGTTCCATGGCGTCTATCGGTCATTACAAAGCAGTAGCACAAGTCTTCAAATTCAAGTTGTCGGGACTGTTTGCTTGGATTCTGTGGCGAGCATTTTATATTTCCATGGTCCCTAGTCTTTCAACGCGATTGCGGATCGCGTTGAATTGGATGTTTGACTACGTCTTGCCGAGAAAGATTGTTCAGATACAGCAAAAAAGCGAAGGTGCCTGTCGCCATAAACGCTATGCAAAAGGGGATGTGGTATTTGAGCCAGGTCAATTAGTGGACGGCTTTTATACTATCGTTGCTGGGGCTTTGGAGGCTACCAGCGTCGATCCAAGTACTGGTGAGGAACATGTGCGGGTGCTTGGCCCCGGGGATCATTGGGGTGAGCGTACCTTGGCGGGTGATCTCAAGGCGGTGGGTTATTTACGCGCCATAAAGGACAGCGATGTGCGAGTGTTCCCAAGGGAAGATTTTGGTGATTTAAGGTCATCATTTCCAATTGTTAATGAATATTTTGCTAGGATTCACGACTCTGTATACCCAGTAGCCTTACGGCAGAAGAAAGGCGGTGACAATCATGAAAATACCGAAGCTACAAAAAAACCCTGATGGCGAGTATGAGCTCCAGGTAAAGCTTCGGGGCGAAGAATTGATACATGAGCCTTTGTTAAACAAAGGAACGGGATTCACCGCACGGGAAAGAAGGGAATTTGGTCTCGAGGGTTTGCTGCCTAGCGTTATCGCTAGCATGGATGTGCAGGCCAAGCGGGTATACGACCACATCAAAAGCTGTACCAGCGAGTTTCAAAAGTACATCGTCTTATCCAACCTTCATGATCGCAATGAGCATGTTTACTACCGTGTTTTGTTGGACTATCTCGACGAGCTTATGCCAGTGGTTTATACGCCCACCGTCGGAGAAGCGACTCAACAATATAGTCGGGTGTTTCGTCGTGGACGAGGTATGTGGATCACGCCTGAACATAAGGGAAGGATGGAAAGTGTTTTGTCCCAGGTGGCGAGACAGAGAGAAGTGTCGCTACTGGTTGTCACAGACAGTGAGTCTATTCTTGGTATTGGTGATCAAGGCGCCGGTGGAATGGCCATCTCCATTGGTAAGCTGTCGCTGTATTGCGTCGGTGCGGGTATTCATCCGGCCGCCACGTTGCCCGTTTGTCTAGATTTTGGAACCAACAACCAAGCGCTACTGGAGGATGAGTACTATGTGGGTTGGCCTCATCAACGCCTAAAGGGTGACGAGTATCGCGACCTCATCGAAGAATTCGTTGACGCGGTTAAGACAGTGTTTCCCGGTGCAATGGTGCAGTGGGAAGATTTTCGAAAGGACAACGCTTTAGAGATACTGGAAAGGTATCGTACCGCGTTACCCAGTTTTAATGACGACATACAAGGCACAGGTGCAGTGGCCTTGGCGGGTGTCTTGTCTGCGCTGCGGGTGTCGAAGCAAAGTTTGGCAGAACAGCGAATTGTCATTCACGGTGCGGGGGCTGCCGGTCTTGGCATCGCCCGACAGTTGCGTTCGGGATTCATTCAAGCAGGCGTCGATGAGTCTGACCTTACCGCCAAGTGTGCTGTATTAGATAGCCGCGGTTTGCTGATAGAGGGGCGAACCATCAAGGACGCCTACAAACAAGAGTTGGCTTGGGACAAAAACACTGCCGCGGCATTTGATTTGTACCTAGAAGAGGATTTGTCTCTGGAGACCGTGGTCGAAAAGTACAAACCCACGGTTTTGATTGGATCCTCCGGGCAGGCAGGCGCATTCTCTGAGTCTATTGTGCGCACCATGGCCAAGCATGTGGAAAGACCCATCATTCTTCCGTTCTCCAACCCCACTAGTCTTGCCGAGGCAAGACCTGCCAGTTTATATCAGTGGACCGATGGCCGATGTTTGGTTGCCACAGGGAGCCCCTTTGATGACGTCACCTATGGGGAAAAGACCTACAAAGTTGGGCAGGGCAATAATGTATTTGTGTTCCCGGGTATAGGTATGGCTGCACTCATTTCACAGGCCACACAGATTACTGATGCCATGATCAGTACTGCAGCCGCCGCTTTGGCTGATTCGGTGACGGCACAAGAGCTTGATCAGGGGTTATTGTTCCCGTCGGTAGCCAGATTACGGGAGGTCTCGGAGTTGGTGACCAAGGCGGTAACAAAACAGGCGCTCAAGGAAAGCGTATGTGCCTCAATGACAGATGAAGAAATTGAGCAAAGAATTAATAATGCGATCTGGGAGCCTTCCTATCCTAAGTATGTGCCCGTTTAGGAAGTTTAAGAAAGTGATTAGGGGAAAACCATTTTCAAAAAGCTAACGCATCGTTCCTTGGCTGCGGACCTATCAAATTGATTGTCCAAATAGAGAATCTCGCGCC
>JBCCFQ010000510.1:0-3684 GCA_039029655.1 Pseudomonadota bacterium
CAAAAACAGCACGGCGTTGACTTATGGTAAAAACGGCCCAAAAAGAGCAGCAGAACTCGAAACTCGGGTGGGATTTTCGACATTCAGGCGACACTAATAGATTACGTAAGGACGCAGACTTAGGATAGGGCTATGGATCGCAGCTATATAGTGCAGAACCAGATTGTGGAGCGTTATCTAAACGGCTCCCTCAACACCCACGAGGCTGAGGAATTCGAGGCCTTTTATTTACACGACCAAGACACATTGGAGGATTTGCAGGCCGCGCAGCTCCTCAAGCAAGGCTTGCAGGATACGGTCGGCCAGAATCGCCAAGCGACCCCGCCAGGGCAAACCAAACCCCGCAGAATAATGCCCACCTTAGCAGCGTCCGTCGCAGTAGTTGCCGGCGTCTCCAGTTTCGTTTGGCTGTCTTCCGAACTGGGCAATAAACAAGAAACCATCGATCATTTAACCGAACGCCTAGTCACTCTTGCTCAACCCACCGCAGGGATTGTGCCCCACTATCTAGAAGCCACCCGCAGCAGTGATGGCAATGTAACAGAGATTCGATTTACCGAAAAAGAAAGCCAAGTGGTCTTTGCACTAGAAGTCGCACCGCCAGATGAAACCAACTACACCGTGCGACTATCAGACAACCTAGGTAAAGAAATATGGCGTCAAGGCAACATTGCAACCAACGATGAAGGGGAAATCATTGTATCCGTACACTCCAACGGCCTGAACTTAGAGTCCACCTATCAATGGGAAGTGTTGGTGGAGCGAGACTCGGTCTTGGTGACGTTTCAAAGTTATCTGTTTGAGTTGGCGGAAGAAAAGCAGTAGCTAGTAAACAAGTTTTCAGTTCCAAGAGACTGTGCTGGGCGTACCGCCAGACTTTGAGCGATTGCTCTGTTGGCTTCGGGCTTCCACCATCGTCATCCTGCCGTAGGGCAGGATCCAGTCCGTATTTTGCCGCGAAGCGGCTCCCAAACATTTTTTGTGCCGCTTCGCGGCAAAGTATTACTGGATCCTGGCATTCGCCAGGATGACGGGAAAAGCCGTTACCGAGGTCCCGGACTCATTGCCGAAGCCCGAACCACCTCAATACTCATACTTCTCTATCCTCTCCGCGCCTAAGGTATACCCGGCCTCTCCCAGGTCCGTGGTAAACGAAGACACCGTCAACACACCTTCTACCCAATAGGGGTCCATCATGCTTTTGAGAAAAAATTTATCGCTGACTTTCACGTAGATTATTTGATTCGCGGGAGGCGGTGGCACGTGTATACAAGCACCGTAGTAAGGCACCAAGAAAAACTCCGTTAGATCCCCACCTTCATCAGATTCTAAAGGAACAACAAAACCGGGGACTCGAACTCGAACACCATCCAGCCCCAGAACGACCGGTGCAGGAGGACGAATGGCGGAGGACATCATGGAATCCAACCCATTCTGAGCTGCGTTTGCGGTTAATTCAAAATCCGACTTTGGTGGCACCAATTCTGTCCAGGACAGCTGACGCACCTCTGATCCAAAAGCGACACCAGCCAGCAAAAACAAAACACCAAAGTGAAGAGACTTAACCACGCTTAGTCAGCCTACTCTGCTTCAGCCAAAGCGCTGAGTCGCGCCGCCTCAAACTCGTCGCCCTTGTTCCATGTCGGCATATCATCAGAGTTGGCGACAATTAGACCTGCCCAAAATCCGAAACGCGCATCTTTCTCCATGCCATCAAAGTTCCAATCGTCTGTTAGTTCGTCACTGGGTTGATGGTAGTTCTTTGCCGTATAGGCATTGATTTGCGCCTCGCCCCAGCCTTCGGGCTTGCCGATGAACTCGGTGCCACCACTTAAGTACAACGCCGGAACACCGATGCGGGCCAAACTAAACTGATCTGACCGATAAAAGTAACCGCGATCAGGAAATTGATCACCTTTCACCACCCGTCCCTCAAACTTGGCAATGGTGTCTGTGACCTGATCAAGACTCGATTTACCCAGACCGATATAGGTAATGTCTCTTGTTTCACCCCAAATATTGCCGCTATCAAAATTCACGTTGGCAGCGATCTTGCCGGGATGGAAAGTGGGATAGCGAGCAAAGTACTTTGAGCCCAATAACCCCTGTTCTTCAGCGCCGACAAAGGCGAACAAAATAGAACGACGCGGCGGTGTGGGCAGACTCTTGTACGCCTTCGCGATTGCCACTAACACACCGACCCCGCTGGCGTTATCTCGGGCACCGTTGTAAATCCTGTCCTCAATTTCCCCGGAGAAATTAGGTAGACCTACGCCTAAGTGATCATGATGGGTGGTATAGACCACTACCTCATCTTTAAGCTCTGGATCACTGCCCGGCAAAAGCCCCAGTACGTTGGCAGAGGCAACACTGCTCAGTGTGTTATTGAAAGCTATGGACGTGGTTAGACCAAGAGGCACCGGTTGAAACTCTCTATGCCGTGCGGACTGCACCAACTCCGTCAAATCCAACTCAACAGAATTCAACATGGTTTGAGCAGCTGTATCCGTGACCCAAGCGGCTATTTGAAGTCGAGGCTCATCACCGGCGGGCAATTCGAATTGTTCACCAGACCAGGACGTCTGAACCACCTGCCATGGGTAACCGGCTGACGGAGTTGTGTGAATGATAATCGCACCGGCAGCACCTTGCCGAGCGGCACTTTCATACTTGTAACTCCACCTGCCGTAGTACAAACGACGGTTACCAGCAAAAAGCTCATCATCCCAATTCGGGTCATTGTTTAACATGACCAAGACCTTGCCTTTTAGGTCCATGCCTTTGAAATCGTCCCACTCATACTCTGGAGCCTGTATGCCGTAACCTACAAACACCAATTCAGCATCTTGTACCTGAGAGCTATCTGCCTGGACACCACTACCAACGATAAACTCGGTGCCTTGTTTTAGTTGCACTTCACCTTCGTCACTTTTGAAAGTCCAGCCGGAAGGTTGAGCTGCGTTGATGCCTACAAGATCAAACGGCTGCTCCCATGTGCCATCACTAGCGCCTGGCTGCAGCCCAAGGTCGTGTAACTGGTCGATGATGAACATACGGGCCTTCTCATCTCCGCTGGACCCTGGACCACGCCCCTCATATTCGTCGCTGCCGATTTCTGCCACAATTTCGCGAATACCTGCTCCCGTAATGTTGGTGACCGACTCTAAAGCCGCACCACTGAAGTGATTAGGTGCATCATTGGTTTGCGCTCGAGAAGAAGAACTGTTGTCTTCGACACCCTGGTTGTCGTCACCCGATGAACAGGCAACCAAACCGGCCGAACACAGCAAAATGGTCACGAATCTAGCCATAATTTTTTCTCCAACATTCCAGTGGAATAGATCCAGGGGCGGCCAGTGTACCTGGCTGCCAATAGGGGCCCAAGGGTTGCTTTTACTTAACGCTTTGCACCAATGGGTGAGCCAGGTGGCGCCTCAGGAGCAGGCGATTCGGGCAGCACATCAGGACTATCTAACAGTCGAGTAATCCGCGCCAGGACGAACTGATCATGCACTTGCCAAGGCGCACTACCCTCGCTGTCAGCTTGTAGCTGGTCTCGTCGCAACTGCAGCATATGCCAAATCTGAGCTTTCACTCCTTGGGTCACCGAGGGCTGCAGCAGCATATCAGCCAATCGCGCCACCATTTGTTGCTCGATTCGACGTTGAATTTCCCCATAGGTTC
>JBCCFQ010000511.1:0-3683 GCA_039029655.1 Pseudomonadota bacterium
GATTGCGGTGACGAATACGATAACCGGAAATCCTGCTATTACCAGTATTCCATGGCAATCGGCGATGGCCACAGGGAGGCGGACGCACCAGACAACCCCTATGATTTTCTGTCTTCATTGAAAGTGGATCGCTTGTATCCTCAAGGCAGCCATTTTTCCTATTCCGGTGTGAACAATTTCGTCTTGATGTGGATAGCCGAAGAGTTAACACAAAGATCGTTTGCGGATATTTTTTCCTCGCTTTTTTGGCGAAGGATTGGCGCCGAGGCTGACGCAGGATTCTTGGCTTATCGTTATGGAATTCCGCTCAGCCACGGCGGTTTTTTTTACAACATTCGGGATCTTGCACGATTAGGCGTATTGTATAACCCGAGTTTTGGTGTCGTCAGTGACGAAAAGATCATCACCGACGAGCATTTGGAACTGCTAGGGTCCGATGGGCGGTCCCATTTGCTGGGCAATGTTGGTGTCAAGGTTGCTGGCACCCCGGATGCGCCGGAATTGGCCATTCGGCACAACATTTATCAATGGGGTGGCGTGTACACAAATGGTGCCCTGACCCATGGCGGTTGGGGTGGTCAGGGTCTAATTGTTAACCCCAAGCACGACACCGTGGCCGTTTTTACTGCGTACTTCAAGGAAGATGGGTCGGAAGTGCAGTTAGAACCGCTGATGCTAGCGTTATTGGAAGACGTTTTTGGTCGGTAAAATTACCTTAAGCTGACCGCTCGAGGTTCGACCAAGGCCCAGTTGCGAGAGGTGTTTGGCCTTTTCCCACGCTGTGGGTTGTGCGTAAACCGTTGAAAATTTAAGACCCCCCTGACGTAAAGAAACCGTTGAAGTCTGCCGATAACCTTGCTTTGGTGCACATAAAGGTTTTCGGAGTAATGCGGACCACGCAAATGTTATCGGTGGAAAATCTGCAGATTGGGATGTACGTGGCCCAGCTGGATCGGCCGTGGCTTGAAACCCCGTTTTTGTTTCAGGGATTTTACATCCGCGACCAAGATGAAATTGACGAGCTTCGTCGCTATTGCGAACACGTCTATGTCAGTACCGAAACTCACCTTCCAATCAATATGGACTTGGCTGCGCCCGCCGCAAGCTTCTGGCCAGGTTCCGAACCTGTTCCCAACGGGGCTACGACCTATGGCGGGAGTTCCATAGCCTCCGAGGCCAGCAGCTTAGGGGACACCTTTGCAAAACGACAGCTGAGGCTAAAGGGGCAGAAATTCGGCAATCGTCAGAACCTTTATCGACGATGGGGTTCTCGCACCACTATGTTCTGGCGGGAAGTGCGTGAGCGTGTCTCTCGAGTAGTCAGTTTTCGTCGACGTGGCGGAATGGCGGATGACTCAGAGGCTCCGGATTTTGATTTTGAAACCCCTGAGCATATTTACGAAGAAAGCACCAGTATCACCGATGAATTGCAGACCGCCACCAAAGTGCACAGCGATGCATTGATTGTGATTAAGGAGGTAATGGACTCGGTAAACGGGACGGATTCCTTAGACGTCGCGCACCTGAAGACCGCGGTGACACCCATGGTGGAGAGCATGCTGCGAAATCCCGCAGCACTTGCTTGTCTGGTGCGTATTCAAAGCAAGGATGACTATCTTTATCACCATTCTCTGTCATGCTCGGTTTGGGCCACCATCCTTGGACGCCAGATCGGGCTAAATCTTGGGGATCTTGAAGTGGTCGCCTTGGGTGGCATGCTGCTGGACGTTGGTATGACCCTTATCCCCGATGAAATTCTAAACTCCACAGATCCGTTATCGAATGAAGAAACCTCATTGGTAAGAGATCACGTAGAAGAAGGGTTAGATCTGTTAACCCACGGTGGTCAACCTGATCGTCGCGTGATTGACATGATTGCCTACCATCACGAGCGGTACAACGGAACAGGATATCCCAACGCGCTTAGGGGTAATGATATCCCTGTGTTTGGACGCATCGCTGGAATCGTAGATACCTACGACGCCATGATTTCTGATCGTCCTTACTCAAAGGCCATGTCTTCCTACAACGCGCTACGCTGCCTGCAAAAGATCGCAGACGTGGAGTTCCAGGCGGAGATCGTCGAACAGTTCACCCAAGCCATTGGTGCGTTTCCGACGGGCACCCTAGTTGAGCTCAACACCGGTGAAGTCGCGATTGTCACAAAACAGAATCGGATCCGACGATTACGACCTGAGGTGATGCTCATCATGGATGCTAAGAGGAACATCCTGCAAGAGTTTGAGCTGGTTGATTTGAGCGAACGCACCGTGTCGGAAGGTGGACGACACTCCCTATGGATAGAGCATGGATTGCCGCCCGGCGCCTATGGAATCGAGCCTTCTAAGTTCTACCTCGATTAGTTGGTGTCGTTTTGAATTTTCCAGATCTTGCAATATTTGAACGGGATGGTGTCGCGAGAGCCAATCGACAAATCACGAAAGCTTTGCGTAAAGGTCAAAGCCTGTTTGTCATGGTGGTGCGACTAAACGATATTCAGAAGTTGTGTGCCTCGTATGGTCACAAGATGGCCGACGAGATCATGGAGGAGTTCTTCAAGAGGCTGGTGGATTTTGCCAACGACGGGGACGCTATCCAACGAATAGGCCAACAACGATTTGTGGTGCTACTCAACGGTCTAGACAATCGTGGATATGTGACTCTGGCGGCGCAAAAAATCGAGCGAATCACACGAGAACTCATGACCAAATATGGGAAGGCTCCCGTTGTACGTGCGGCCATTGGAATAGCCAGTGGCGATACTCCTGGCACTGACGCCCAGGATCTAATGCGGTGCGCCGAGATTGCCTCGCTAGATGCCCACTTAAAAGGTCAACCCCATGCTTTTTACGAGAATGCTGGTCCACAACACCTCATCGAGTCCTGGGCTATGGAGAAGCGCCTAAGTAGTGCTATTGAAACAGGGCAAATGCGGCTGCATTTTCAACCCAAGCTGTGTCTGACAAGCCGAGAGATTGTGGGTGTTGAAGCCTTGATGCGTTGGGAAGACGAAAAGCTGGGTACGATTTCTCCTGATGTATTTATTCAGCTTGCAGAGGAGACAGGGCAGATTGTCGAACTGACTCAGTTTGCTATTCACCATGTTTGTCGCCAATTGCACGACTGGCGAGACAGTATGCCGGGTCTGAATGCAGCGGTTAACGTGACTCCCAGCATGATCCGAGGCAATGACGTCATCGACATGATAAAAAGTGCAGCGGGTATTTGGGACGTTTCCTTTGACGCGCTCACGGTCGAGGTCACTGAGAACGCTTTGCTTGAGGACCGGGTGGCCAGTCACCGGATACTGAAACATGTGCAAGCTCTGGGCGCCCAAGTTTCCATCGATGATTTTGGCACGGGATATTCCTCGATGGCGTATCTAAAGGAAATCCCCGCTAACGAACTAAAGATCGATCGTTCTTTCGTGGGTGACATGCTAGAAGATGAGATGGATCACAAAATCGTGGAGCACTGCATCGGAATTGCCAACAGTTTTGGTTTGCGAGTCGTCGCAGAAGGCATCGAAACCAAAGCGGTACTTGATGAATTGTCTCAATTGGGATGCGATTTCGCCCAAGGCTATTACATTTGTCGACCCTTACCTGCGGCGGAGCTTCTTAATTGGTATGAGCATCAGTTCAAGGCCGCGATTGCGGTGTAGAAGTCGACTAATGGACGCC
>JBCCFQ010000512.1:0-3680 GCA_039029655.1 Pseudomonadota bacterium
ACCAACAATAACAAAGTTTTTTTGCGTGTTTTCTAGCAGGTTTGTTGTTTGAACCGGGTAGAGGCCGAAACATTCAATGTGGCGGTGCGAGTTTCGTACGGCTTTTTTGTAACTTAAGAAAATCCAAGGCATTGGGGGTTTTAAAAATGACATCACGTCCACTTAGGATTCTTACTACTCTAGTCGCGTTTTGCGGCGTTTTGGCGACGGGGCTTGCACAAGCTCAGGTGTCGTCCGTCCTTAGCGCGCTGGAAAGAAAGAATCAAGCCGGCGAGCAATCTCAGGAACGCATTGATGGCGTTGTTGAGCAGACACGAAGCCTCGTCGACCAATATAAAACAGTCCTTAAAGAGACTGACGGTCTGGTGGTTTATAACCGCTTGCTACAGCGGCAAATTGACGACCAAAATGAGCAAATTGCACAGCTCGAAGCGTCCATTGACGAAATCACCGTCATTGAACGTCAAATCATGCCCCTTATGGTGCGCATGATTGATGGGCTGGATGAGTTTGTAGGCCTCGATGTTCCTTTCCTAGAAGAGGAACGCAAAGGTCGGGTTAACAACCTCAGAGACTTGCTTGATCGTGCAGACGTATCTGTAGCTGAGAAGTTTAGAAAGGTTATGGAAGCGTACCAAATCGAAAATGACTACGGTCGCACCATTGAGAAGTACAACGGTACGATTCCTGGCGATGCTGGTGATATTGACGTTGAGTTCTTACGAGTGGGTCGTGTGGCTTTGATTTATCAAACAGGCGACCGTAGCAATACCGGTGCCTGGGACCAAGCGGAGCGCAAATGGCAGCCGCTAGATGGTTCATACAACACACCGGTGCGAAACGGCATACAAATTGCTGACAAGAAGAAAGCACCTGACTTGGTAACGCTGCCCATCTCAGCACCGGAGGGAGCACAATGAAACTTAGAATAATTACTCTTAGTCTATTACTGACATTTGCCGGCTTCGGAACTGCCAATGCCCAGGATCCGAAAGCCCAATCACTCAATGAATTGTTGAGGTTGGTTGAGCAAGGCCGCGCCGGTGAAAACAGAGAAAATCGTACTCGCGAGCAGGAGTTTAGAAACAACCAAGCCAATCAGCAGCGTTTGCTGAACGAGGCGGAAGCCCGCAAGCGTGCGGAAGAGCAACGCAGTGTGCGTCTGGAAACCGAGTACGAAGAAAACGAAGAGCGTGTTGCCGTACAAACCGAAGCTTTTGAAAAGCGCCTGGGTTCTTTGAAGGAACTATTCGGTGTGTTACAGCAGGTGTCAGGTGATACCCGCAGCTTCCTCGACGACTCTTTGACCTCCGCTCAATATCCCAACCGTGGTGAGTTCCTAACAGCGCTGGCCGCAAAAATGGGTGGTTCTGCAGAGCTCGCTTCTATTGAAGAGATGGAGCGTCTTTGGTTTGAATTGCAACGAGAAATGACCGAGTCCGGCAAAGTTGCCAAATTCCAAGCTGATGTGGTTTCTGCTGACGGTTCAACTGAAACCCGCGACGTGGTTCGGGTGGGTGCGTTTAACCTGATCTCTGATGGGAAATACCTGAAGTTTGAAGGTGGTCGTGTCACTGAACTGCCTCGTCAACCGGGTCAAGCGCGTTTCGTAGATTCAACCTCTGACTTGGTGACCGCAAGCTCCGGCATGGTGCCATTTGCGTTGGATCCAACGCGTGGCTCAATCCTAGCGGCCTACATCGAATCACCCACTCTGCAAGAGCGTATCTCTCAAGGTGGATTGGTGGGTTACATCATCTTAGGTTTAGGTGCCTTGGGTCTGTTGATCGCTTTAGAACGCTTGATCTCCTTGACCCTAGCCAGCGGCAAAGTGTCTTCACAGCTCAAATCCAACAAGCCTGATAAAGGCAATGCGTTGGGTCGAGTGCTCATGGTGGCGGAAAACAACCCGGGCATTGATCGTGAGGCGTTGGAATTAAAGCTTGGTGAAGCCATTTTGAAGGAACAACCGTCCCTCAATAGAGGTGTCGGATTTATCAAGATTATTTCTGTTATCGCCCCGCTACTTGGTCTGTTGGGTACGGTGACCGGTATGATCAAAACCTTCCAGGCCATCACCTTGTTCGGTACCGGCGACCCGCAAATCATGGCCGGCGGTATTTCTCAAGCGCTGGTAACCACCGTATTGGGTCTGGTTGTGGCTATTCCCATGGTGTTGCTGCACACGGTTGTTGCTAGCCGCAGCAAGCGCATCGTGCACATCCTTCAAGAACAAAGCGCTGGCATCATTGCAGAGCGTGATGAAGGTGGTAACGCGTAGGGGAGATTGCTATGTATCAACTCGTTGAATGGATACAAGCAACTCGAGACTTTATGCTCACAGGCGGGTGGGTACTAACCCTACTCGCCTGGGTCGCATTTCTCATGTGGGTTCTGATCTTTGAGCGGTTCATCTATTTTCGAACGGCTCATCGAACAGCCGTTAAGAACACTCTTAGCGCATGGGAAAACCGGTCAGAGCGTAAATCCTGGGAAGCGCATCGTATTCGAGAAGCGATGGTTTCACGCGTCAGAATGAGTGCCGAGGGGTCTTTGCCCATCATCAAGGCCTTGGTCGCGCTATGTCCACTGCTGGGATTGTTAGGTACGGTTTCAGGCATGATCGAGGTTTTCCAGGTCATGGCGGTCTCCGGAACCGGCAATGCTCGGTCTATGGCAGGCGGTGTGTCCAAAGCCACCATCCCCACTATGGCGGGCATGGTTGTGGCACTTTCTGGCTTGTTTGCGTCCACTTACCTCACCAGTAAAACGGATCGAGAAGTGGAGCTTCTTCAAGACAACTTATACGGGTAGATTGACATGCGTCGATTTGTAGCCGAAGAAGAAGAAGAGAGTGAAATCAATATCACGCCCATGTTGGACGTGGTGTTTATCATGCTCATCTTCTTTATTGTGACCGCCTCCTTTGTGAAGGAAGACGGTCTGGATGTGACAAAACCGGATACGCCACCACAAAATATCCAAAACGAAAAGAAGAAAAACGTTTTGATTGATATTAGAAGTGCGGGTCGTATCAATATTAACGGCCGTAGCGTGGACATACGTGCGGTGGCGCCCAATGTGGTGCGACTGAAAGCGGAAAATCCTGAAGCTAAGGTAGTGATTCGGGCGGCGGATGACGCTCGAAACGGGGATGTTGTACAAGTAATGAACGCCTCTCGGGAGGCAGGAGTATACGATATATCGTTTGCAGACTAACTTGGGCCGGTAACTGATGACAGGAGGTCTGTATGAGACCGCTAAATCAGCTTTCAAACCAAGAGTGTTCTGAGGAAGAAGTGAATATCACGCCCATGTTGGATGTTGTATTCATAATGCTGATCTTTTTTGTGGTGACGGCATCGTTCGTAAAGCAAGACGGAATTGGCATTGGTACACAGCAAACAGGGGTGCCACCCAATGAGAAACACGAGAATGTTTTGATTCGGGTGTGGGGAACGGGTGGCGTTGAGATCAACGGACGTGATGTTGATATCCGCGCCATCGGTGCCAACCTGCTGAGGTTTAGGGCAGAAAACCCGAATGCCAAAGTGGTGTTGGCGGCAGAGGACAATGCTAAGAATGGAGCGGTTGTGGCCATACTTGACGCGTCTCGAGCCGTAGGTATTTACGATGTTTCTTTCACAGAAATTTAGATTTTTGCGATATCAGTATTGAGG
>JBCCFQ010000513.1:0-3679 GCA_039029655.1 Pseudomonadota bacterium
AAGGTGGGGTTTTCGATTATTAATATTGGGTCTGGTAGGTGTCGGAACCTGGCAGATTTTCGAATATGGCCGTCAAATGGCCGGGTTTGACCGCTTTGATGCGGCCAATCGAGAGTCGGCATTGAAAACGGAAATCGAAAACCTGCAGGGCTTGAATGCGGATTTGCGTGCTCAAGTTGCTCGATTGGAGACCTCCGCCAGCATAGATCAGCAGGCCTATGGCCAAATCGAGACATCTTTGGGTGAATTGCAAGCAGAAATCCAGGGCCAACAGGAAGAGTTGGCATTCTATAGAAGCATCGTTGCACCCGCTGATGGCAAGAGTGGACTAAAGGTTCAGGAGTTTCAGCTACAGAAGCTGACTGACGACGATAGCTATGCTTTGGCGCTAGTGGTTATTCGAACCAGGAAACATGACACCCGTGTTACGGGACGAGTCAGCGTAACGGTTCAAGGTGTGCAAGATGGTAAACCAACGAGTATGAGTTTGGCCGATCTAAGTCCCAAAGACGGTGAAGTGTCGCCATTGGAATTTAAGTTTCGGTATTTTCAAGATTTTGAGCGTGATATTGTTCTACCGTCAGATTTTACGCCACAGAAAGTGTTGGTGGAGCTTAAGCCCTCCAGTAAGTGGATAAAACCTGTTTCTCAGTCATTTGATTGGCGAGTTTCTAACTCCTAGGAGCGGCATTTAATGTGGGGTAAGCAAAAGAGACACAATTTCACCGTGGATACCTTGGTTGGCAAAAGTAGTCGTGTTCAGGGTGATATTCAGTTTAACGGTGGTTTTCACGTCGATGGTGTCATTGAAGGCAACATTGAAGCTGAGGCCGATTCAAACTCGGTGCTAAGCGTTAGTGAGGAAGGCATCGTCGAGGGCAATGTCACCGTGCCCCAAGTTATCTTGAACGGAACTGTGAAAGGTGACGTCAGAGTCAATTCCCGTGTTGAGTTAGGCGCTGGCGCAAGAGTGATTGGCAACGTTTATTACAATCTGATTGAAATGTCCATTGGTGCCGAGGTGAATGGAAAACTTATTCATGAACCGGCAACTCAGTCGGCGCTCACCTACGAGCCTGAGTCTCGTAAGGAGGAAGCGCATTCAATTTTGGACAAAAGTCTAGATCCAGTTAGCGAGCATTAGTGATGGAAAGTGTTTCACCTGGCGTACCTGAGAGTGCGCTTGTTTTTACCGACTCCGCGGCTTTGAAAGTTCGGGAGTTGATCCAAGAAGAAGATAATCCGAACCTAAAACTAAGGGTTTATATCAGTGGTGGCGGGTGTTCGGGTTTTCAATATGGCTTCACCTTTGATGAGACCATGGAAGATGGCGATACCAGCGTCGAGAATCAAGGCGTTACTCTGTTAATCGATCCTATGAGTATTCAGTACCTAACAGGCGCTGAGATAGACTATAAGGAAGATTTGCAAGGAGCACAGTTCATCATCCGCAACCCCATGGCCGTCACCACCTGCGGATGCGGGTCTTCTTTTTCGGTTTAAGCACAAGGCGTCAGCGACCACCTAAATGAGCGAAACCGGCGAAAGTGATCAAGTTTTCGCAGCGGTTGACTTAGGTTCCAATAGTTTTCATATGATTGTGGCCCGCTACCAGCGGGGTCATATTGTTGTATTGGATCGGATAAGAGAGCTCGTCCAGTTAGCTCGCGGTTTTGAGAGTCGAATTGGGTTGCACCCCGATTCCGAAGTGCGCGCACTGGGTTGTCTGGAGCGATTTGGTCAACGGTTACGGTCGTTTAACCCCAGCCAAGTCCGAGTAGCGGGGACAAATATCTTTAGACGCGCCGGCCACCATTCGGCGTTTTTTTTGCGAGCCGAACGAGCGTTGGGTCACCCTATCGATGTGGTTTCAGGTCTTGAAGAGGCGCGTCTTATTTATCAAGGTGTCATGCACTCCGTCTCCAACGCTCGAGGTGTTCAGCTGGTGCTGGATATCGGTGGCGGCAGCACCGAGATAATCTTGGGTGAAGATCTAAAGCCAAGACAGCTTTTCAGCTTACACATGGGGTGTGTTGCGTTTACCGATCAGTTTTTTCCGGGAGGAGACATCAGTAAGTCACGGTTTAGTGAGGCTCGTCTTGCTGCACTACGAGAATTGAAGCCGGTGGCAAAACCACTTAAGCAAGCTGGCTGGGACAGAGCTCGAGGTTCCTCGGGAACGATTAAGTCAGTCGCTCGGGCACTGGCGGCTATGGATCACCATGATTTGACCCCAGCGGGTGTCAAAGTGTTGGTCAAACACGTCTTGAAGTATCGTTCGACGAAAGACCTGTCAGTTCCAGGCGTGAATGGTGAACGGCTTCCGGTATTTGTTGGGGGATTGGCCATCGTTTCTGCGCTGTTTAAAGCGTTGTCCATTGATGAGCTAAGGGTTTCCGAAGGCTCACTGAAAGATGGCTTATTATTCGACTTGATCGGTCGATTTACTCACGAAGACGCTCGACAAAGAAGTATTAGAAAACTTGAGGACCGTTACCATGTGGATCGTGCCCACGCCAACCGGGTACAGGCCACAGCAATGCGTCTTTTTGCCAAGGTTAGGGATAAGTGGAATCTGTCTGACGAGGCCGAGAACCTATTACGATGGGCAGCCCAAACCCATGAGATTGGATTAGCCGTCACCCACTCCAGATATCAGCAACACAGTGCCTATTTGTTGCATTACTCGAATCTCCCGGGGTTTTCCAATCGTGAGCAGTCGTTGATGGCAAAGATTGTGTTGTCCCATCGTCGAAAAATTACCCCTCCACCTGACGTTCAAACAAAAGACGATGAGTTGGCGTTTCGTTTGGTGGTCTTGCTTCGCTTAGCGGTTCTATTGCATCGGAGTCGAGACGAAGTGGATATTCCCAAACTCAAACTCAAGGCGAAACGAAAGTCGCTCAGTGTTGAGTTTCCCCAGGAATGGTTAGACGAGCATCCGTTAACTCAAGCTGACCTTATGCAAGAGCTGACGTTTTGGGAAGGGGTGGAATTTGGTTTGGAGTTTAAGTGAGGGGGGTTGTGCAACAGAAACCGTATGTAAACGGATTTGGTCAATTCACTCGTCATCCCGGCGAAGGCCGGGATCCAGTCAAAAAATTGTCGCGTCAGCGACACCTGAAATGGAGCCGATTCGCGGCAAAGAATTACTGGATCCACCCCTTCGGAAGGATGACGATCATGCCTAGAGCCTAGAGCCTAGAGCCTAGAGCCTAGAGCCAATGAGCCAATTAGCCGATTCGCGGCAAAGAATTACTGGATCCTGCCCTTCGGAAAGATGTCTCTTGCAACTAGAAACTTGTTGCCGCTTCACCTCACCGAATACTTCCCCATCATCTGCTCTTGTGACGACAATCTCTGTTCGCCTTCAGCGGGTTCGCAGTGTTGATATTGGCCATCAGAATCCAATTCCCAAGCTTGGCAATTGTCAGCCAGTGCAATCTCCAGTTCTTCCCTGATGCGCTTGATAAGCACTTTGTCTCTAATAGGGAAACACGCTTCGACGCGTTTGAATAAGTTACGTTCCATCCAGTCGGCGCTGGAAAGATAAAGTTCTTCTTGGTTCTCGTCTTGGAACCAATACACTCGAGAGTGTTCAAGAAAACGGCCGAGGATAGATCGCACTCGAATGTTTTCGGATAGTCCGGGTACCTGGGGGCGAACTCCGCAGGGCCCT
>JBCCFQ010000514.1:0-3658 GCA_039029655.1 Pseudomonadota bacterium
AAGAGGGATACTCGGTTTGACGTGGTTCACTCTAGACTCGTACGCCGGGTATTGCGCGTGCTTTTTCAAAAACGGCTTTAGCATCTTTTGCGTTAATGACGAATACGGTACTGCCCACACTGAAGGGTTCCGCGCCTTGATGTAATGCGGTCTTTTGGGGTTTTCTATACTGCATCAAGCCAATGATGCCAATGAAGTCGTCGTTTGCTCGCAAGAAAACCAAACGTAACGACCGGTCTGCTTGTTCATCGGTTTCGGCGTTTCTTGGCGAACGAATAATCTGATCATAGATGACTTTAAGACCCAACGCGTCTCGGTAAAAAGCCAAGGATCGATCGATATCACGGACCACCAATGTAGTTCGTCGCACATCTATGGGTACCTGTTCTTCCTCAACCACGGGTGCGGCATATCCGATACCAGAAGACACCCAAAGGATAACTAACCATTTATAGGGGAAAGCCACGATTCCTCACAATACACTTTTTGTTATATCATTAGACCATATTACGCGATTGCCCAGGTGGAGAGCAAAATCATGAGTCAAGTCCCGCCCACTGTCCCACCCGTTAGCGGTAGTGTTTTCATGATGTTGGCACGTGATAAGCCTGGTAGCGAAGGGCCCCGTGGGACTTATTTGGCGGACCATTTAAGGTATGTAGAGGCGAATTTTGGGGCCTATCTTGCCTGTGGGCCCATACACAACGAGTCTGGGGACACGGTGGGAAGCTTCTTTCTTGTCACCGCGGAAGATGCCGATGGTGCTGCACAGTTGTTAGCCGGCGACCCATATGCTCAGTGTGGTGAAGTGTATGAGTCAGTGGAGTGTAACCCGGCTACCGTAGCAGCAGGCACTTGGATGGGCGGGGTAATTTGGGATCAGTCGATCTTTTCCTAATCATTCTAATAATAGTGGGGAACCAACATGTCAACGTATTTGGTTTTGAAATGGTTGCACATTATCGCCATGGCGTATTGGCTAGGAGGTGAGTGGGGCGTTTTTAACTCCTCCCGTTACGTTACAGATCCGAAACTCAGTTTAGATGAACGCCACCGTCATATGGAAACGGCCCATCGAATCGATATTCTGCCCCGCACGGGGATCATTATGCTTTTGCCTTTGGGTTTACACATGGGCAACTTGCTTGGCGTGCAACCTTTGGGGGGTAATTGGTTGGTTGCCATGTGGATCTTTGTGGCAGTGTGGTGGTCCATCACTTTGTCCGCATTTATAAAACGCGGCACCGATACCGGCCTACGTTTGACCAAAGTTGACGAAGCCATAAGGTATGTTGTGATTCCCGCCATCATGATTACAGCTATCATGTCGTTGGTCACCGGGGAACCATTTTTGGCTAAGTGGTATGCTGCGAAAGTCTTGATATTCAGCGTATTGCTGGTGATGGGTCTAGTGCTGCGCTTTATTATGCGGGCCTGGATAATCCAGTTCAGAAAATTAGCCGACGGCTCCAACCCACAAGCCGAAGCAAAGCTTGAAAAAGACATCCGCCTCGGCCGGGGTATTGCCTATTTTTACTGGATCGGTATTGCTACCGTTGCTTACCTTGGCGTGGCCAAACCTTTTTAGATTCTCAAGTGGTGTTGTCGAAGTTGCGATAACGACCAAGGGCAAGTAGCGGCAAGGTGAAGATAAACAGAACCACGGCTGCCTGAATGAGGGTGTGGTCCCATCCGTTCTCGTCCGCCCAGTTGTTCATCAGCGCGGGGCCGAAACCGGCCCCCGCCGCAAAAAAACCATACAGTGCGCCATAGATGGCCGAATACTTTTTCATTCCAAAGTATTTCGAGACCAGATAAGCCATAAAGTCATACTCCACACCGGCACCGAATCCAATCATCAAAATAGAGAGGGTGGCGATGTTGGCGGAGACATCTCCCGTCAAGAGATACAGTGCGATTGCAGGAGAGGCTAAAAAGATAAAGGCGACACCCGGTGCCCAAAATCGATCAATCAGTAACCCCCCGATTAAACGCCCGCCCAGTACGGCAAGACCCGTCAAAGTTGCTAAAGAGACCGCTTGCGTAATATCGAAACCCTTGCTGGTAAGAATAGAAACGAGGCTTGGAATCACTGCCCCGATGGCATAGGAAATAGGGATAAAACAAATGGCCAACAACCAGAAGCGCCAGGTTTTTGCGGCTTCTCCCAAGGTTAATCCGGGTAGAACCACGGGCCCTGCGCTCCGATCAAATTCCGGTGGTGCGACTTTGGTGTTCTTTATCAAAAGTAACAAAAGCGCACCAATGACCAAAGCCATAAAGGCAAAGGCCATTATGTATTCAAGCCGAACCCCTCGTTCTACGAATTGTGGCCACACAAAACTTGCTGAAAAATATACCAAGGTGCCAGCACCAACCAATGAGATGGACAAGATGGGCCACTTGAATCTCATTATGGTGGCCTCTTTGGCCGGTTCATCGTTAAGGTCTCGGAGGTTTAACAGTGCTACCGGAAATGCAATAAACAATGGAAGCAACCCTAAAGCCACGTACGCACCTCGCCAACCAACCCAGTCCACCATGTACTGAGCATAGGATTTGGCCAGGGCGCCAAAAATACCGGTGGCAATCAACGCCACGCCTAGGGCGAACCCCCGGGACTTATCAAACCAGTTATTGATGGGACGGGTGAAAGAAATGGGTAGGGTACCGGCACCGGCGATGGCTAGGATAAACCAGAGGAAAAAGTATCGGGTTTTAGAACCGTCGTTCAGCGCCAGTGCCATCATGGCTAGGCTGAAAGTTACGATAGAAACCAGTGCGATTCGACGGGCACCAAATCTCTCCGTGAGTAGCCCAATCACTGGAGCCATTAACAATGCGCTAAATGTGTAAATGGCAAGGGAGGAGAACACGTCACCCCGGGTCCAGCCGAATTCCTCTCCTAAGGGGCCCACCATCACATCAATGGTATAAAAAGGCAGCGGTGATAGACCCAGCCCAATACCGATGGCCGATGCGGCAACCACAGGCCAGCCCATCTTAAACTCTGAAAAATTCGACATTGTGTTTACCTGTTTGCGCGTTTTTTTTCTTAGATGTACAACCGCTGTTTAAACGATTTCAATGACTTCTATCAGGGTGTCGTCGGGTGCTTTTACGGTGGCTGATCGACCACCACCATAAATGGCACCGGGTCTCACAACTGGCGGTGACAACCACAGATCCTTACAGCGTTGGTGCACTTGGTCAAATGCGGGTGTCAGAATGCTACCCACAGCCACGCCTTGGGGCAGACTTCCTGGTATTCCCGGTCTGACAGTTCCTTCAGGAGGTAACTGATCCAGTTCAAGAAATACATCCCGACCGTCTACCATGGTGGAAATGACATGTAGGTCATCAAGTGGCAAGCCAAACGCGTTTGCCAACATGGTGTAGACGATTTCAAGCTTGCGGCGTCCAATTTGTAATCCGATGTGTTCTTCAATCCAGTCCAGTGAGTTGTTCAGTTTTGTCTCTCCGGCCTTTGGGCCCGGATTTCTCGACACCGATTTCTCGACCACCACGCCGACCCGCTATCTGCTCGACCGCAGCCGGCCCGACGAACTCGAACACACGGTCCAGGCGGTGATGCCCGACTCCGAGGCCTGCCGCCGTCTCGCCATCGCCTCCGACGAACCCTGCCTGCGCCTGCGCC
>JBCCFQ010000515.1:0-3657 GCA_039029655.1 Pseudomonadota bacterium
ACACAGGAGCCCATTAGTAAAAGGCGATACGCATACATTCGGTGGACGTTTGTGCGTGGCACCAAAATCGGCTCACAACCAAGGACGGTCTGCTAACAACCATAGTTAGCTGCTCTATGCGGATTGAGATTTATAGGATTGAGCCAATTTTGGTGCCACGCACAAACGTCCACCGAATGTATGCGTATCGCCTTTTACTAATGGGCTCCTGTGTTCTCCTAGAAGAGGGCGTTGCTAGTGTGTGATTTTGCCTGTTGAGCGAAGCGGTAAACTGCTCCGCTCTATACATAGCCCAAGGATTCACGGGCATTAATCAACCGTAAGTTGCGCAATTGCTGACGTCCAATCTTCGACATGGTAGGAATGGACTACGCGACCGTCTTTTACGGTAAGTATGTCGATCGACATAATCTTGAAGCTTCTGCCAGTGGCTGGCTCAATTCCCAAAAATGGACCAGCAGGTGTCCCAATTGCAATACTGCGTATGACAAACCGGTTGCCATGTTGGATTATTTCCTGGGGTTCCCATCGAAGATTCGGCACCGCTTCGCCGAAGTATTTGACCGTGTCGAACATACCTTGCGCCCCTGGTCCAAGCGGCGGTGTGGGCATTGACACGTAGTCGTCTGAAAGGATTTCTTTCATGCGTTCAGCAGTTAGGTCTTGAGGCGTTGTGAGCAATTCCGCGTAAAAAGCGTCAACCGTTGCTCTATCGTCGGCATATGCAAGACTCGCGACAAATAACAAGGTCGCGGCAGTAATTCGGTGTTTGAACACTTGTCATTTCCATTGCTTTTCGGGTTGAGTGGGTCGTCATGCTTGTTGCAATCGGTTTAGGGGATCATGGGAATGCCGCTCGTTTTCATGCGCTGAACTGGGGGGTGCTCGCAAATATCTTTCCACCATTGGGCCAGACGTGGAAAGGAGTCATACGCGTCCGGAGAAAAGCTCTTGTGTACCCACTCCGTCGCAAAGACGGCGTGAAAGTCGGCTACCGTTGGTGTATCTGCGACTAGGAAGCGTGTGTGTGCCAGCTTTTCCTGTAAGAGGCCAAACCATTGAGCGGCGCGAGCTGGGTTTTCCGAGAAGACGCCACTTTGAGCTGCCGAAAAAATATCATCCGCATCGAGTACTGCCTGCTGGCATAAGATCTTTGCAATCTCGCTACGCCCGGTTAAGCCAAATTTATCGCCCAGTACATTTAAAATTACCGGCACTTGGCCAATGGTTTCGCCTGTGCCCAACGTAATCTGCGGAAATGTAAAACGTCCTGGCGGTGCTTCTTCAGGCTGGTGCACCTGGTAATCGACACCGGCTTCTTCAAGCATGAGTACTACAGCAATCGCACGTCCCCAGTACGATCGACATCTCGAAAAATAATAAACCGAATACACCAACGCTATCCTCCTCGCAAAATGACTGCCGCGTGCTGCCGCCCGTTTTATTATACCAGTTGGTATTTTAAAAGCAATCCTGGATGAAGCGGTGCCGAGAACAAGAACGACCAGTTTTCAATTACCACTTGTTGAGGATCAACTTCGGCCGTACAATTCGATATTAAAGTACTATATGGTATAAATAAAATCGATATGACGAAAAACGCAGATTGCGTTGCGGTAATCGTAGGCGCTGGATCTAAGTACACCAACATTGGTAAGTCCTCCGAAGAGGTCTCCCCGATCCTTAGGTGGGGACTGGGCGGTGCGATTTCACAGCGTTTTGCTAAAGAATGCACAGTCGTGCTTATGGGGCGGCGTGTAGACGACCTGCAGAGTCTCGTTGCCGAGATAGAACAACAGGGTGGTCGTGCGGTGGCTCTCTCGTGCGATGTGACCGACGATGCGGCAGTTAATGCTGCTTTCAAAAAAGCCAGAGATGTCGGGGAGATTGAGATATTGATTTACAACGCCGCACCGCCATACCCGCAAGGAGCGACGTTTGCCAACATGCCCTATCCGCACGAAGTTACTCCACAGCAACTTCAGCAGGGGTTCGACGTTGGTGTGACGGGTTGCCTGCGCTGCGTAAACGCGGTGATTGAGCCTATGCTCAACGCTGCGAGAGGTACAATTCTGTTAACTGGTGCAACCCAGGCCCTGCGCGGGGCAGCCAAGTTCGCGTCGATGAGCCCAGTTAAATTCGCTCTTCGCTCTCTTGGCCAAAGCCTGTATCAGGCCTATGCACCACAAGGCATTCACGTGGCCCACGTCGTGGTTGATGGTCCAATTGACTCGCCAGGATTAAGGGAGCAACTTGAGAGGCAAGATGCTTCCTTTCTTGACCCCGGAGATCTCGCTGACGCGTACGTCATGTTGGCTAATCAACCTCGGGGTTGTTGGAGCTACGAACTGCAACTGACCCCCCATAATTCCTCGCTAGGCATGCGTCTATGAAAAAGTTTGTTGGGGTAGCCCTCAAGGGGAAAGGGGTACTTATTGGAAGGCGTTGCATGAACCGCGCGAAACCCTATAGTGTGAGGAGACAATCGTGAGGGCGATGCGCTGCGAAAATGAAAAAGAAGTCCGCGCCGAAGAGGCAGCGTGGACGACCAAGAACATTCGATAGAGAAGGCGTCTTAGCTGTCGCCATCGACGCCTACTTGAAAGGGGATCCCGCGTACGTGTCTGTCAATTCCGTTTGCAAACAAGCGGGCGTATCGAAGCCTTCGCTTTACCGAGAACTCGGAGGCGAGGATGGTCTAACACGAGCAGCTCTCGAAGAGTACGCCGAAACCGTTTTGACGAGCGTCCTGGACATTGTGTCCAGCCAATCGAAATTCAAAACAATATTGAGTGAACTGACCAGCTTTGCCGCTCACGACCCCCGGTTTGAATCAGGTTGCTTGTACGTCAAGATGCGCGCGTCCAAGTTTAGATTTGGACCTCAAACTCAGGAAAAAATCGAGGAACTTGAACGTGCATCACGAGAAGCCTTCGTCGCGCTCCTTGAAAGAAGCATCACTAGGGGCGAATGGTCTGGCACGCAACCAGGAATTGCTGGGCGCTACCTAAACGAACAAATTGGGTTAGCACTCACTCAAAGGGCCTCGGGTCAAAATCCGGAACACATTGAAAGGATGCTTGTGATGGCGCTTGCAATTTTTGAATGACGCCACCTCTACTGACTTCGCCACGCCGCCGCAATTCTCTATCCTACAAGGCGCCCCGGAACCAACCAGCCAGTGGACGGGTGCGTTCACTAACTCTCTGATTAACCTGGGGAAATATGGCTCCGCCTGCTGGGCTCGAACCAGCGACCCGCTGATTAACAGTCGTGATCGTAACTCATTGAATTTCAAAGGGTTTCGGTGAAACTCAAGTAAACTCAACGATATAGGGAGGATTGCGTCGAGGCAAGCTGAGCGGATATGGGACTAGTTGAGGAACGTGGGGTACCTGAATAGGTACCTTTCTACTGGCTAAACAAAATTGCAAAGTTCAATCCTCTTTAGAGCGGCCAAATAGCTGCCTTCCAGTCTCCCAAACTGACCTTCCGAAGTTGTGGATTAGTTGTTCTCCCTGTTTAAGGTAAGAACTAGACACATCAACTCCAGCAAGCTCAATGGCGGCTTCAATCTTTGAGCTAGTCGGGTGGGCATCTCCCACCCTCATGTCGTATGCACCAACTATCGGCCCGAATATGAGATGTGCTTTATCG
>JBCCFQ010000516.1:0-3657 GCA_039029655.1 Pseudomonadota bacterium
CACTGCTGCAACGCGTGACTAACTTGGTCGGGTTGTTCAAGGGCAGATAAGTGCCCGCAGTCGCCAAGGACAACCAAACTTGCCCGGGGTATTCGCTGACTCATGGCGTCATGCAGAGTCGGTGGACAAAGCTCATCCTCAGCGCCACAAAGCACTAATGTGTCCACGTTGATGTGGGATAAAGTGTCTGTGCTGTCTGCGCGATTTCTTAGCGCCGTCGCCTGTCGAATAAACGCCGCTGAACCTAAAGAAAGTCCCATATCCAGAACTTCATTCAGCATCTCATCATTACTTCGATGTATCTGTGCCAAATAGTTTGGCTTAAGTTCATCTCTTAACACAGCGTAGAGTTCGCCGTCAGTGACGCGTTGAATTTGTTGATCGCGTACCGCCTGCTTCGCTTCAGTGTCGGCTAAAAAATTGGTGTCCAACAATGCGAGCTTCGTAATTCTTTGCGGGGCCTGACGAAACATTTCGAAGGCAACAATGCCACCCATGGACAAACCCGCAAGTGCGAATTCCAATGGTGCCTCACTTAAAACAGCGTGGGCGATATCTCGAATGGAGTTGTCTTTAGCAATGGAGGGAACAGTAATCCTGTGGCCACTTTCTAGGGCATCGATTTGATGACGCCATAAACGATGATCACACATCATCCCAGGCAAAAGCACAAGATGATTCACCGACTTGCTTAGCGTTTGATTCGAGCAGAAGTGCCCATACGTAGTGCCCCGGAAAAGAGTCTTTTCTCGGGTAGTAGAGTCGGGTTATCAACTCGATCCAACAACATGGACACAGCAGCCTCCGCCAAACTCTCTACCGGCTGCTGAATTGTCACCAGATCGTAGCCAGACCATGTGGAGGAACGAGAACCATCAAAACCGACCACTGACAATTGCCCCGGAACGTCAAGATTCAAGTGATGTCGCGCTTCATCCATACAGCCAATAGCCATCATGTCGTTGGCACAAATCACTGCATCCGGTGGTTCTTCCGTTTGCTGTATGATCTCTTGAAGAGCCCTTCGACCGGATTCGTACGTGTAGTGCCCCGAAGCCATGGTGATCTCATTGATACCTAGGTCTTGCAAACGACCTAAGGCACCTTGAGTTCTCTCCACGCTGACGAAGGAATCCTTAGGGCCACTGATGATGCCAAAACTTTGGTGGCCGTTATCAACCAACAGGTCTACCAGCTTTCTTTCGCCCTCGGCTTGGTCACAACAAACAGAGGTCACAGGCATATCATCGAAGGATCGGTTATAGAACACCAATGGAACGTTGCGTTCATTGAATGCTTCAATTTGATCCTTGTCTAACCAAGCAGCCGCGACAACCCCGTCCACCTGATACTGCCAAACCTGATCCAAGGTCCGCGCAACGTCGCTGTCGTGCTCAATGGTAAACAATAAGACATGTACGCCCCGCTCGGTAAATCGTTTACTGAGTTCGGTTAGCACCTCAGGATAAAACATGAGATTCGAAACAATGACGCCCACCATGTTTGATCTTCGAGTAATCAAACCTCGGGCAATTGCGTTGGGTTGATAGCCAAGAGCCTTTACCGATTTCATGACGCGGTCGCGCATTTTTTTTGAGACGCTTGCCCCGGGCTTAAAACACCTAGACACGGCAGACTGGGATACACCCGCGTGACGCGCCACGTCATAGGAGGTCGCGGGGCGACCGGAATCGATCGGTGTGACATTGGAAAGCTTGGGTTTAGATTGTGATTTATTCGCCATGGCAAAAATATCTCATAGGTAAACCGGGGTGGCTAGAGATCACGACACCACGTTTGGGAACTAACCCCACACTTGGCAGTTTTGACTTCGAATGCAAAATGCATTCTAATGATTCAGCGTTACTCGCTCAAGCCCAGTCAGCGGAGAAATTCAAAAATGAAACACAGCTCCGACCATATCCTGACCACCCATGTTGGTAGTTTGCCTCGACCCGCATCAGTAACAGAGATGGTGTTCGCCAAGGAACGAGAGGAACCGGTAAACGAGCAGGAATTCAACCAGACCATCCAAGCCGCCGTGCTAGAAGCCGTGGCTCGACAGGTGTCCCTAGGCATTGACGTGGTAAGCGACGGAGAGATGAGCAAAATCAGCTACGCCACCTATATCAAAGAACGCATCACGGGATTTGAAGGTGATAGCCCGAGAGAACCACCAGCAGACCTTGAGGACTTCCCTAGCTTCCTCGAGCGACAGGCAAAGTCAGGGGGCACACCAACATATAAGCGTCCATGTTGTGTTTCCTCTATAGAAGTTAAAAACCTTGAACCGCTAAAATTTGATTTAACCAGTTTTCAAAAAGCAGTCGATGCGAGTTCGCCGACAGATGCCTTCATGAATTCGGCCTCACCTGGCGTCATCGCACTATTTCAACCCAACAAACACTACGCCAGTCACGACGAGTATTTGGAAGCCCTGGCCGAGGCTATGCGTGCGGAGTACGAAGGTATCGTGAATGCCGGCTTTGTCATCCAGCTTGATTCACCGGACCTAGGTTTAGGGCGGCACATGATGTTTAAGGGACAACCAGACGAAGAGTATCAACGTCTGGCTTCTTTGCATGTAGAGGTTTTAAACCACGCCTTAAGAAACGTACCTAAGGAACAGGTGCGTATGCACATCTGCTGGGGAAATTATGAAGGACCCCACACCCACGATGCACCGATGTCTGTGGTTTTACCCATTGCGTTAAAGGCAAACATCGGCGCGTTAGTGTTTGAATCATCCAACCCTAGACACGCTCATGAGTGGACCACTTTCCGCGATACCAAACTACCGGACGATTTGATCTTGGTCCCCGGTGTCATTGACTCAACTACAAACTTCGTCGAGCACCCCGAGTTAGTAGCCCAGCGTATTGAGAGGTTTACCGACATAGTGGGCCGAGAACGGGTAATGGCTGGTACCGATTGTGGCTTCGCTACGTTCGCGGGGTTCGGCGCTGTAGATGCGGAAATCGCCTATGCGAAACTTGGGGCGCTGGCTGAAGGCGCAGAAATCGCAAGTCGACGACTGTGGTGAAAAGGTATGCCCCAAACCCTTAAACAACGGTTGATCAACAAAGAACCTCTAGTGGGAACGTTTGTCAAAACACCGTCTCCCATCATTTGCGAGGTTCTTTCTCAAACAAAATTGGATTTGATCTGTTTGGATGCCGAGCATGCGCCCTTTGATAGAAACAGCTTGGATACGTGTATCGCCGTTACGCGTTTATCAAAAATGTCGAGCTTGGTTAGAGTGCCGTCCGCTAATCCTGAGCATCTCCTAAACGCTCTAGACTGTGGTGCCACCGGCGTACTGGTGCCTCACGTCAAGTCAGCCCATCAAGCAGACTTGATTGGACAACACTGTCATTTCGGCGCGGGTGGTCGCGGATATGCCGGTTCTACGAGAGCTGCCAACTTTGGCGGCAAAAGCATTCCTGCACACGTGGACGACAGTGCAAAGGAAACAACCGTTATCGCGCAAATCGAGGACTTAGAAGCACTAGATGAAATCGACGAAATAGCACAGGTATCAAACATTGATTGTTTGTTTGTAGGTAGGATAGACCTGACCGTTGCTTTGGGTGCTGACTCCCCGGCCGACGCACGCGTCGTCGCGGCCGTAGACACAATTTGCCAGTCTGCCCTCGA
>JBCCFQ010000517.1:0-3656 GCA_039029655.1 Pseudomonadota bacterium
AGCGCCCAAGGCAAGGTATTGGACATGCTGCAGTCCGTTAGGGCGGCTGATGGCGCCGTGATCGAGACGACGCGCCTGCCTATGCGCATCGATGGACAGCGACCAACTTGCGAGCTTGCGGGTCCGTCGCTCGATGCGCATGGCCATTCGATAAGAGCAGAACTGGGCCTGGAGTCGAAGGCCGCCGAATAGGGCGAGCCACCGTCGACCTGCCGATCGCGGTTCAACGTGGGTTGCCTTTGCGGCCCAAATAGCAAGAGGTGCTTCCAACATGTTGCGAATAATTGCGTGGGATGACCCACGATGCGTCGAACCGCTTATTGCCGCGGGGGACTGGTGGCGTGCCCAAAAGGGTGAGACCATCGAAGTAACACGCCGCCCTCTCACCGCGTTCAACGATCAGCCGCTGATCGAACTGTCAGAACAGTGCGATGTCATGATTATCGACTATCCGCACATTCCGCAGGCTGTCGCCGAGGGGGCGATCACGCCGATCTGCGACCTACTTGACCCGATGGGGCTTGCGCCTTTTGTCGAAGGTGCCAGGCCTGTTGGATGATGCTATCGCCGTGAAACTCATCGTCCGGGACCTACGACATGAAATCGACGCTTATGAGGATTTTTGCCGGTTTTGTCAGGCTCGCCAGCGTCAGACTCAAGACGTAGACAAGCGCAGGCAACAACTGCAACAAAGAATGCGGCGCCGGCGACGGCGAGGCAAAGACGCCGTCAGAGCCACCTTTGGCTTCTGGGGGTGAAGGGCTAAACCGACACCAATTCCCGCATAAAGACCACAACCAGGCCCAAAACCAGCCACAGGGCCAGCTGGGCCCACCAGCGCCACGCCCTATCTTTTACCAGACCTAGGAAACTCCAGGCCCCAACGCCGGTCAAAGCCATAAATACAAGTGTACTTTGAATCAAGGGCTTAAATTGGCTTTCAATCCTCGGATCACCATCGCCGACTATGGCGAATAGCAATACCACCACGGCGAGACCAAGAAAAATGGAGGCGGCAGATCCCAATATTATGCCCGTTAGTACTGTGAGCGGTTTCACAAATTCCCCCGTTGCGGGTCAAAAATGCTAGTTTAACCCGTCTAGGCGGTTGACCGGGTTATGAGCCGGTGCATAATCGAGTAGACGACAATATGGACTCAATATATGAATAATACCGGTAGAATCTCAATCGTATTGGTCGTAGCTGCCAGTCTCTTGACCTTCGCCAGCCTGGCGACGGGCAGCAACATCGGGAAGGAGATTAGCACCCGACCCACCGAGCGTCACGCCAGAATTTCCAAAATGATCACCCAGCTTTTTGAGCGAAATCATTATCAACAAAAGAAAATTAATGATGCCCTATCTTCTGACATCTATGACCGGTATTTAGAAGCCCTAGACGGCAACAGACGCTACCTTTTGGAGGAAGACGTTCTGGCATTCGAGAAGTATCGTTACAAGTTGGACGACTATGTGCGTCAGGGCAATATGTACCCAGTTTTCGAAATGTTCGACGTTTACAAGGCTCGAGCCCAGTTTAGAGTCTCCTATGCTTTGGATTTGCTAGAAACTGAACCCGACTTTGAAATTGACGAAATTTACGAATTTGATCGAACCGAAGCCCCTTGGGCAAAAAACGAAGCAGAGCTCAACGAAATCTGGCGAAAAAGTGTAAAAAGCGATGCCTTAAGCTTGATGTTGGCAGATCGCGGGTGGGAAGAAACACAGGAAGTCTTGGAGAAACGCTATCGCCGAGTCTTGAAGCGATTTGATCAAATCAACAGCGACGATATTTTCGAAACATTTGTTAACGCCTACGCCGATACCCTAGATCCACATTCCAGTTATTTTTCCCCCCGAAACTCGGAAGAGTACCGAATTCAGATGAGCCTCTCTTATGAAGGGATTGGCGCATCGCTGGCGTTAGAAGATGACTACGTGAAAGTGTTGGCCATCATCCCTGGTGGTCCTGCGGCCGCCGCGGAAACCATTAAGCCCAATGACCGCATCACAGCGGTGGGACAAGACGGCAAAGAAGAGTTGGTGGATGTTGTGGGCTGGCGTTTAGATGACGTGGTGCAGCTGATTCGCGGCAAACGAGGTACCAATGTACGGCTGCAACTCCTTCGAGCCGGCGCACTCCCTGGGGACCAAGAAGAAATCGTCACCCTAATGCGAGACAAGGTTAAGCTGGAAGAACAAGCTGCGAAAAGCGAAGTACTCAAGGTACCCCATGAGGGCGAAGATATTTCCGTCGGCGTCATCGAAATACCCACTTTTTACCGGGATTACGACGCCTATGCTCGAGGCGAGAAAGACTTTCGCAGCACAACCGCCGACGTCGCCAAACTCATCACAGAACTCGAGGAACAAGGCGTTGAGGGATTGATTGTCGACCTTCGCGGCAACGGTGGTGGCCATCTTAGAGAAGCCATAGAGCTGACTGGTTTGTTTATCGAAAGTGGACCGGTGGTGCAGCTGCGTGATACCCGCCAGACGGTTCAAAAACTAGATGACGATGACCCCAGGGTTGCCTATCACGGACCCGTAGCGGTGTTGGTGAACCGCTTCAGCGCATCAGCGTCTGAAATCTTTGCAGCCGCCATTCAAGACTACGGTCGCGGAATTGTGATCGGTCAAAGGACTTATGGAAAAGGTACGGTTCAAAATCTCTACAACCTAGATCGACGGGGCTTAAGTCGATGGCTAGGCGGCGACGAGAGTGGTGAAGGCTTCGGCCAACTGACTTTGACCATGGGCAAGTACTACCGAGTTTCTGGCGAGAGCACACAACATCGAGGTGTGATGCCCGACATCGCATTACCGTCCAGTATCGATGATGAAGATGTGGGTGAGAGCACCCAAGAGACCGCCCTACCCTGGGATGAAATTGACAGTACGGATTTTCCCACCATTTCTTCCTTGGACGGCACCATCGCATCCCTAACTCAGACCCACACGGACCGCGTGGCGGAGGACCCTGATTTTCGATACCTGGTGGGTCGTGTGGAAGCGCAAGACGCCCAGCGAGAAAAGACCTTTGTTTCTTTGAACATCAATGATCGCCGGGAAGAACGTGAATCCCTTCGGCAGGCTCAGCTGGACCGGGAAAACAAACGCCGTGCGGCCCAGGGCTTAGAGCCCATCGAAACCATGGAAGAATTTGAAGCTTCAGAACGGCCCGACATTCAGTTGAATGAGGCGGCCTCCGTGGTAGCCGACTGGGTCAAGCTACAACCCCGAATGAGCCACGCGGTGAAGAAAAAATCCAATTCTCGCACCTAGTTCTACTTAACATAATCAAGACAAGGCCCGCATGATGCGGGCCTTTTTCGTTTTTAGACTTGAAACGAGGTACTTTAGTGTTATACTTGACTACAACACTAGCCAACCGAAACAACTCCTGAACACGACATCTGGAGTCGGGGGAATAAGGGACAAGAATCATGACCAGACCGTTTTTGGTGCTTATCACTTTTTTATCTGCAACAGTTCTCAGTGGGTGTGGTGTCACCGAGGCCTCCGTGACAGAGGATCGTTACGAGGCCTCGGCCCCTATCGCTGTTGCTACCGAGACCGCTATTCTGGGTGAGGTCTACGCCCACTACGCCGCCACCGCCACCCTGGAAGCCCTATCTGAAGCACCGGCGGTAGCT
>JBCCFQ010000518.1:0-3654 GCA_039029655.1 Pseudomonadota bacterium
CCGAACACGACGAATGGACATACAATAACGATACCACCAAAAGCCAACCAGGGACAAATTATTACGCCAACGCCGAAACACACCATATTGATCAATTCGACCCTTACCAACAACAATACGATTATGGTGACTATTGAAATAACACCGCATTTCAAGTCACACACACTACAAAACAACAACACATCAAAAATCCATACGTCGACCTGGTACCCTATACCATTGCCACCTGCACATCATTCCAAAACCACCACCACCCCCAGCCGCCCATGTTGATCCTTCTTGATTCAGGTGCATCGCACACATTCATCAAGCACACAGCGCTACCAAAGGGATGCACACCAGTAATCCAACCTAAACTCAAAAGCAACACCTTAGCCGGTACGTTCACATCAACATCCACCGTAAAGCTCAACAACCTAATCTTCCCAGAACTACACAAAACTCGACGCATCAGCGAAAATTACGCACACGTTTTCAACACATCATGTCGTTATGACATGATCGTTGGACGGGACATCCTACACAAACTCGGGATCATCATCAACTTCGAAACTAAAGAAATCCATTGGGACGGTAGTCTCATACCGATGCGCACACTCTCTAATATTCAAAGTAGCCAATATGCACTGCAACTTTTCAACGACGCCTTTGCATTCGACCATGATGATGATGACATGAATGACGTCTACCCCACGGAGACTGACAATGTCACATCACCCCACATCACCGGCTACAAATCCAAAGTCATACGCCCTTCTCAATACGATGCACTAGACATCGACACTATCGTCCGTCAAAGCAAACACTTAACCGACCAACAGCAAACGGAGCTCAAACAATTGTTGGAACAATTCCCCAAGTTGTTCTCCAACAAACTTGGTCGTTATCCTCATGAGCAGATACATCTGGATGTCGACGAGTCTGTCACACCCCAACGTTGCCGAGCTTACACCGTACCTTATCACCACCAAGCAACCTTTAAACAAGAATTGGACCGTTTAGTTTCTATTGGGGTCCTTGAACCCGCAGGAAGAGCACATTGGATAGCGGGCACCTTTATTATACCTAAAAAGGATGGCCGCGTCCGTTGGATATCCGACTTCCGTGGACTTAACAAGGCCCTTAAAAGAAAAGTGTACCCCCTCCCAAAGATTGGCGACATCATATCGCAACGTACGAAGTACAAGCTTTTTTCGAAACTCGATGTGTCAATGCAATATTACACATTCGAGCTCGACGATCCAAGCAAAGAACTGTGCACCATTGCCACCCCCTTTGGATTGTATCGCTACCGTCGTCTACCAATGGGGATATCACAGTCACCCGACATTGCCCAGGAAATTATGGAACATGTTTTACGAGCCATCGAAGACATTGTCATATACATTGATGATATTGGAGTTTTCAGCAACTCTTGGCAACAACATCTCAAGACCCTTCACCTCGTCTGCACCGCCCTTGAGACAAACGGCTTTACTGTCAACCCACGCAAATGCGAATGGGCCGTTCAGCAAACCGACTTTTTGGGTCACTGGTTTACACCCAATGGGGTTAAGCCGTGGCAAAGGAAAGTCGATGCAATATTAGCACTTCAACCCCCCCGCACATTGAAGCAACTCCGGTCGTTTCTCGGCATGGTGAATTACTACAGGGACATGTGGCCCCGTCGCTCACACATCTTGTCCCCGCTCACCCAACTCACAGGCGCAAAGCAGTTCACATGGGGCACCGCCCAACAAAAAGCATTTGAGGCAATGAAAGCCCTCATCGCTTCGGAAACTCTACTCCGCTGTCCAGATCCCACCCACGAATATCACATCGAAACCGACGCGTCCGACTATCAGTTGGGAGCTGTCATCAAACAGCACAATCAACCAGTAGCATACTACAGTCGGAAGCTGTCTACCGCACAACGCAATTACACTACCATCGAAAAAGAACTATTATCGGTCGTCGAGACTCTCAAAGAATTTCGTCCCATCCTCCTCGGCGCCACCATCCATATCCACACCGATCATAAGAATCTTACTCACCGTCTCACACAATTCACCACACAGCGCGTTCTTCGTTGGCGACTTCTTCTCGAAGAATATGCCCCTCGGTTTCACTACAAAAAGGGCACCGCCAATGTTCTTGCCAACGCACTCAGCCGCGTCCCGACGTCTTCCTTGGAAAGGGAGAGTCCCGTGGAGTTACCAAAGGAGCAGACGGTTGAAACAGCAATCGAGGATTGCCAAGTTACAAAAACAAACCACGAAGTGGTAGCAATCGAGGATTGCAGGACTGAAAGTCCGGCCGAGGGCCACACAAAACAAAGGACTGAACATCCGGCCGAGGGCCACTCAAAACAAAGGACAGAAAGTCTGACCGAGGGCCACAATAACAACAATAACAAAGCACCTGCCCTTGAGGCATGGGCGCAAGAAAAAGCGCAGGAGATCATGGCACGGTTGAAGACAACCGACAGGCCATCATGCATCATCACCGATCAACCACGATTGGCCAAAGTTCTTCTCGCGCATCCAAGGTTTGACGATGAGGGCCGCTTACCGTTCCAATTCCCAACCCTAGCGGCATACCAAAAGGCTGACTACGCATTGCAAAATGACTTGAAATGTCATCCTGAGAAGTTCGTACTCATGCAATTCGGTAACCACGAACTCATCTGCATGGAGGAGAACAACAATCCCAAAATTGTCATTCCCGACAAAATGCTTGCACCTCTCGTATGTTGAAGGCATGCGTCGTCTTGCACAAACAATCAAACGTCATTACTATAACCCATGCATTGACAAAGAAGCAGACAAACAAGTAAAGCAATGTGTGGAGTGTCAACGGTATCGTAGGGGCAGTCGGATCCATGGACATGCCGCGCCGCGCCAAGCCAACCTCGTCCCATGGGAGGAGCTCCACTGCGACTCCATTGGGCCATGGTCCATCGAACTTCGAGCAAAAAAACTCACTTTCCGGGCCATGACCATGGTGGACCCTGCCACCAATCTGGTAGAAATCTCCGAAATGCGTACTGATTCATCTGCCGAAGGCGCTGCAGCCGTGGAAAATACCTGGCTAAGCCGCTACCCTCGACCAATCAAGTGCGTGACGGATCAAGGATCCGAATTTGGCATGGAGTTTGTCAATATGCTGACAATGAACGGCATCTGCCATTCCTACTCAACCGCTCGCAATGCACGCGGTAACGCCATGATTGAGCGTACCCATCAGTCCATTGGACAGGTACTTCGAACCGTCGTAGCAACAAAATCTCCCAAGTCTGCCCACGAAGGCAACATGGTCATCAAGGAATGCCTAGCAACGGCCATGCATGCATGCCGTTGCGCAACCCAAGGCGCCATCGGGGATCTCGCTCCTGGCGCGCTTGCGTTTCATCGGGATATGTTTCTCAACATCCCTCTGCTCGCTGACATGATCACCTTGCAGCGCCATCGCCAAGGACTCATTGACCAGCGTCTGCTCAAGGCCAATGCCAAACGCGTCCGTCACGAATACCGTGTGGGAGACCAAGTTTGGAAGCGCCGTCACCTCAATCTCTCCAACAAACTGCAACCCACCATGACGGGCCCCTTTCGTATCATTCAAGTACACACCAATGGTACCGTCACCATTCAAGTACGGCCCGATGTTCAAGAGCGA
>JBCCFQ010000519.1:0-3634 GCA_039029655.1 Pseudomonadota bacterium
CGTCTCCACTGAGTTCGACCTCGGTGTCAAACCAAACCGTAAGCCCCATGACGTACTCGTACCAGTGCTTGGACTTTTCCATGTCTCTAACGATTAGCGTGGTGCGTTTAATTATGTTTTCCATGAAAGAAGCTCTTTTCTCAGGTCGCCAACGCGATGCTTTAATCAACTAGTCTCGCTTCGGCGCTTCTCTTTCGCCGTCTCGGACTTTCTGATAATAAATCCAGCTGGTTTCATTCTTACGATCGTCATCAACCGGAGGTGGTTCCACATAGTCGGGATAGTGGTTTCTGATTTCTGCTTTCATCAAATCGGACATGTCATCCCACGAATCTAATTTGCGACCAGCGGTGTGCATGTAAATGGCTCCCTCTCGTCCAGCCATTTTCATCCACGGGAGCCAATCTGACATCCGGGACCAACCCACTTGCACCTTGGCCGTACGTGAACGCTCACTGAGCAAGTCCTTGGTATAGCCAAAGAAATTGAACATTTCTGTGGCGTGATAGATGCCGCCGATTTCATTTTGGTATTCGCTGGCCAGAGGATTGGGGTAGAACAAAGGTACCGTCGTGGTTTGCCACCACTGTCCATCGAGCATGTCACCCCGCCAGGTGATGGGTTGTCCATCTCGACCTGTTTCGTACATGGAAAAGTTTACCGGGTCATTGGCCACGTGTAGAACGTCTACGGTTTCACCTGTCCAAGGATTGTCCCACTTCGAAAGCACGTCTCCAGTTTTTGGATCTTTGTAGAGTAAGAGTTCTCGTGACACCAGCTTCAGACCAACACCTTTATCGGGGTCGTTGATGGTAGAACAGGTCCTGATGTTCATCCCCTCAACCTTAAATAAGAGCTTGTCTCTTTCGCCCATCCGACGGGAATAGGCATTCCCGTGCCACCAATAGGTAATCGGTTCCCCATCTTTGGTCGAGCACATGATTTTCCGACTGATTTTGATAGCGTCGGCGCTGTCGGATGGATCCAATTCGGCGCTGGCCAATGGTGCTAGGCTTAAGCAAACCACGCTTAAGAAAATGCGATACATTGTGTTCACAAGAACCTCCATGGGGGAAAACAGGATTTAATGCTTAATGTTATAATTATGAGTCATTATACAGGTTTTTTCGGAAATAGGGTGTGCCAATTGCGAGCCCGGGGCAGGCCGATAGGTCGTTAGATAAAGGTATGAAAATGTTGAAGAAAGTAGTGTTTTTGCTAGGTGTTTTGGGGCCCGTCACAGGACTTTGTCAGGGGCCGTCCATGGAGCAAGTTCTGGAAAAAGATCTTGCCTTACTCATGCAGTGGTTCCCCGGGGAATACGATAATCAAGAACAGGTCTATTTTCAGCAAGAACTGGAGGTCCCCGAGGATCACCGACATGAACGGACTCACCACATTTTTTATAAGGCGGATCTACCGTCGTTTGGTGACCATGTCTTATACGTCCAGCAATATCTCGATGATGACCCAGACAAAATTTATCGCCAGCGTATTTATGCGTTAAAGGCCGATCATGATGAGAATGCGGTTCGTTTGACCATTCACACACCTAAAGATGTTAAAGCATTGGTCAATGCTCACCTGGAGCCAAAAAAGCTCGAGGGTTTAACGCCAGAGGACACCACAACATTGTCAGGTTGCGACGTGTTTTGGAAAAGGCAATCCAACCAATTTGTCGGTTACATGAAGGAAGATGCTTGTACCTTCGAATCTAGACGTAGCGGCAAGACCATTATCATCAATGATGATTTGGTGCTGACAGAGTCAGAACTTTGGATTAGTGATCGAGCCCGGGATACCGATGGGAATCGTGTGTTTGGTCATCCAACAGGCATACCCCACAAAAACAGAAAGGCTCGACCCTTTTCTTGTTGGATTGCCGTCAAACATCAAGAGGGTGAGGGTTGGTACTTCCAGCGCGGGGTTAAGCTGCATGATCAAGGTGGACGTTTTTGGGTGACCACGGATGAGGCGAGTCCTCAAACTGTGGGTTTGAAAATGAGGAATGTTGTTTGGCCTTACGGGAACAACCAACCGTCACTAGTGGTTTATGCCTACAACGAGGGCAGTGACCGAGCCGTGTCTTATGCTTGGAGTGAGCCGACGGCTAAGCGGGTGGGGTTGAATTTGCGATGGATGCAGGCCAGTTGTTCGGCAGAGTAAAAAAAGGCCCCTAAAAAGGGGCCTTCTTCGTTCGACAGCTGTTCAACTGTCGATTGGGGGGTACAACGCTTAGAATCGTACAGATGCGGTTACACCCACATACGTGTCTCTGCGTGCCGAACCCACGAATGAACGTCTGAAGCTGCCAGCGCCATCCGCATATCGAAGTACCACAGGCGAAGATTCTTCGCCCGTGAGGTTACGACCCCAGAAGTTGACGGTGTAGGTCTCGTTGGTAAAACCAAACCTTGCGTTGACCAATGTTGTGGAGCCCGTCTCTGCGAAGTTGTGCACCTGGGCAAACTTGCTTGACTCGTAGGAGAAGTTGCTGCCAAGGAACCATTCCCAGCCACCATCACCGGAACCAAAGGGTTGACGATATTCGATGTCGAAAAACGCTTGGTGTTCCGCGGTTCGCGGAATCTTCTTGCCAGCGATTGAGCCGAACAAGGACGTACAGCCATCCACACCTGGGAATTGATCACCGATGGAACAATCAATTAATCCATTGTCAGCCGCATCATTCAAGACGCCCTCATTTTGGTCGAAGCCTTCGGAAAACTCCGCATCGGTATAGGCGTAGTTAAACACAATGCCTAATCCATCCACAGCTTCCGGTCTGGCAGCGATCTCAATTTCCACACCGAAGATGTCTGCATCGCCGGCATTCACCGTAGCGGAGGTGGTGTTGGCACCGGATCGAGCGTTTTGCGTTAGTTGGTAGCCCTCTACGTCGCTATAGAATAGCGCTAGGTTAAGAGTCATCTGACCATCCGCTAGTGTGTTCTTAGACCCTAGCTCAATGGAAACCACATCTTCTTCTTCAAATGTGGGTAATCCCGCTTCGATAGCAACGGTGCCGTTAAATCCACCGGGTTTCGTGCCTGTGGCCACAGAGGCATAAAGCAGATTGTTATCGCTGCGTTGCCAATCCAAAGATACTTTGGGTGTAAAAGAGGTGAACGTCGCATCTACAGGATCGGGGAATGTTGCAACCACACCCACGTCTTGGATGACCGTGGTTTGTTCGATTTTTTCTGATTGCCATCGGCCTTCCAAGGTTAGGTGGGTGTTTTCCCAAAGATCGAAGGACACCAGACCAAAAATGGCACGGTTTGTTGTATCCAACTCGTTTACGTCTCGGGGTACGGTGATACCCGGTCCAAAGAAGGGCGAGATGGAGCCACAAATTGGGTTGGCATCACAGGCGGCGGTTTGCTCGCCCAAGGCAGCCAGAAAGTTGCCTAACGCAATATTATCCGCGCCATCGGGCAGGGTGCGAACGTCTCTGCCTTCCGAAGTCTGATCCAGGTAATACGCCCCAATCATGGCGTCTACGTTGTCACCGGAGTAAGTGAAACGAATCTCTTGGGAGTAGTCTTCAAACTTGGTGTAGCTGGCGAAAGTGAAGTCGACGATAGACCCTACATAACCAAAGCTAAACGGCGGCACCGGGAAACCCGCAAAG
>JBCCFQ010000520.1:0-3631 GCA_039029655.1 Pseudomonadota bacterium
CTCAAGGAGATAGGCGCCCGCGGTCAAGAAAAACTAAAGGACTCAAGTGTTTTGATAGTGGGGGCAGGGGGACTGGGATGCCCCGCGATTGCTTATTTAGCAGGTGCGGGCGTGGGCAAATTAGGTGTTGTCGATGGTGACATCTTGGATGCATCCAACTTACACCGTCAAACCAACTATAGATCCGAGGACCTTGGTCGGCCGAAGGCTGAATTGGCGGCGGAGTATGTGCAAAAGCTCAACCCAGAAGTTGAAGTAGCGTTCGCCACTTCCCGTTTAACCGCCAATGAAAGTCTAGAGTGGTTTTCAAAGTACGATTTGGTTTTAGACTGCACGGATAATCTGGACAGTAAGCAACTCATTAGCGACGTAGCCGTGCTCACAAACACACCGTTTGTAAGCGCCAGCGTTTACCAATTCGAGGGACAACTCCAAACCTTCACAGCTAAGCCTGGATCCCCCTGCTTTCGCTGTGTCTGGCCAGACTCTCAGGCGCAACAAGGCGTTCTGAATTGCGCTGAAGCTGGCGTCATTGGACCGGTGCCGGGTGTGCTTGGATGTCTACAGGCAATGGAAGCGATTAAGTTGTTACTTGACTTGCAGGGTCAAATCGGTGATCAGTTACTACTCATCAATCTGCTGAGTTACGAAACCCGAACCATAAAATTACCGGCTAACTACGAGGGTGACCATCATTTGTGCCTAGAGCAGATTTCGCTGGATCATTACCAACGACTCGAAGAGCTTGAACTGAGTTTTGAGAATCTAAACTCTGCACTGGACTCCGGCATGTTGTTGGTGGACATAAGAAACACCGACGGAATCCAAGCACCCCCATTGCCCGGCGCTATTGCCCTACAAGAAAAGCCCATTGAATGGCAATCAGACCCAAAACATAGATACCTGCTGGTCTGCGCCCAGGGTGTCCGAAGCAAGAACATGGCTTCCAAACTCAATGATGAAAATGTGCGCGCGTTTTCGTTGAAAGGTGGGGTTCGGGGGTTGGGGCTTTAAAGTCAGTGGCAAGTTATCAGAGATCAGTTTCAAGAGACAGGACTCAGTCTCTACCCAACTTCAAACGAAGCCGCGTCATCCTGGGCCAGAGGCCCAGCCCCAAAATCTGAGAATGGTGGTTGGATGCTTGTTTATCCGGCGAATTTTGGTCGAGGCTGTTTCAACGTGTGCTCGTACTCCGAAGGGGTAGGACCCAGTAAGAAAGAGTCGCGCAGCGACACTGATTAGTAGAGTAACGTATTGATGGGTGACGGATTGCCTAAAGCTGGCTCCCCGCCAGCATCTTCTGCCAATCCACCCCAAAACGACGAAGAACAAACCGGCCAAATCTAGACTGACGGATCCAAACAAAAAATGATTTTCGGAAGTTACCCTTTGTACGGGCTTTGAAGCTTTTTTTGTCCATGAACTCCGGCGAATGACTCGGGGAGGTGTCGGGATCGACTTCCTTCAAGTCATCCAGCCATGAACCGTCTCTTTCATAACCATATTCAATCAACAGCGGTGTGATATCACCGTGTTGTTTAATTTGGCCAGCGATTCTTGGCAAATGTTTTCTCCAGTTACCAATACTCACGGGTGCAATGGGACGCATGCCTCGTAGTGCTTTGATGGAGCTGGTCGAAGGCTGTGCGACTTCGTGAAACTGGCTGAAGTTCGCTTTCTTACGCAGAAACGGTAAACGCTCCATCAAGTAAGCCTGCACTTTATCTGGGTCACTGACAAAGTCTTCATAACGCACCGTAATAAACCTGGGGTGGTCAGCAAATTTTTTGCCAATGGGTGCGTAGGTCTTAAAGTAAGTTAGCGACGTCCAATATCGTGTTTTGTCCGCCCGGTGTTTGCTCACAACACTGTCTCGGGGATCACGGATACAATACACAAAGTAAAGATTGGGCATGAGGTGGATCAACGGTGACACCCGCATGATGTCCGTGGGCCATTTTGACAGCTGAATGTCCGCCTCATAATTCCAGTTGTAGATGGGATTCTCGTAGGCAGCGCTGGAGTCAATATCAAAACAAACACCCATGACTTCATTAAGCAATGTGGTCCCGCTGCGCGGACTGCTGCCAACAATGTGGATTCTCTTCATGAGACGAACTTTTTTTGTATTTTTTTGTAGTGCCGCAATTTTACCTGCTAACCGCGAAAAAAAAGTGGCACTTGGATCACATTTTTCAATAAGTTATTCAATTCACATAATATTATTGGTCTCCAAGGACAGGCACAACCCACTAATTTCCATAAAGAAATGTGGATTCTGGTAGGATCTGGCAAAAACCGAGCACGGGGAGTATCAAGTTCATATGAAGTTAACCGAATTCAGAGCACATGCGCACCGGATGGTGGATTGGATGGCGGACTACCTGGAAAAGGTGGAGGAGTACCCCGTCCGCAGCCAAGTGTCCCCCGGGGACATAAAGTCTCAGCTACCAAAACAACCTCCCCAAAAAGGGGAACCCATGGACAGGATCTTTTCGGATTTTGAATCGGTGGTGATGCCAGGTATCACCCATTGGCAAAGTCCAAACTTTTTTGCCTACTTCACCGCAAATTCCAGCCCGCCCTCCATTCTGGCGGAAATGCTCACCGCGACACTGGGGGCTCAATGCATGCTTTGGCAAACATCTCCGGCCGCTAGTGAGATGGAGGACGTAGTCACCGATTGGTTACGACAAGCGATGAACTTACCTGACGAATTTAAGGGCGTAATCCAAGACTCGGCCACCAGTGCAACGTTGGTGGCCCTGCTCACGGCGCGAGAAAAAGCAACCAACTATCAAGGTAATGACAAAGGCTTATTCAAACTCGGACAAAGTGGAGATTCTTTGACCGTGTATTGTTCCGAGGAAGCCCACTCCTCCGTGGAAAAAGGGTTAAAAATTGCCGGTTTTGGTAAAGAAAACTTCCGCAAGATCCAAGCAGACTCAGGGTTCGCCATGGATCTTCCAAAACTAGAGGCTCAAATTGTTGAAGACAAAAAGGCCGGACATAAACCCACCATTGTCGTGGCCTCCATCGGTGGAACCAGCGTGGGTGCGGTTGATGACTTAACCGGTGTTGGGGAAATCTGTCAGCGCCACAATGTTTGGCTACACGTTGACGCGGCTTGGGCTGGAAGCGCCATGATACTTCCAGAGCTGCAACACCACCTTAAGGGTGCTCGATATATGGATAGCTTCGTCTTCAATCCCCATAAGTGGTTGCTCACAAATTTTGATTGTTCCGTATATTTCATCAAAGATCCCGTTGCACTGGAAAAGACCCTGGCACTCATTCCTGAGTATTTGAAATCTCCAGAAGGACGCACAGTGACCGACTACCAAAACTGGTCGGTACCCTTAGGACGCCGGTTTAGAGCGCTAAAGCTCTGGTTTGTTATCAGAAGCTATGGGATGGAGGGTCTTCGCAGCATTTTGCGTAACCATCTCCTATGGGCGGAAGAAGTGTACACACAAGTGAGTCAAGACCCTGACTTTGAAATACTCTCACCGCTACGGTTTACCCTTTTTTCCTTCCGTTTCGCACCAGAGGGAGTGGATGAGGCAAAACTAACCGCACTCAACGAACAACTCGTAAACACTGTGAATGATCGCGGACACATATACATCAC
>JBCCFQ010000521.1:0-3628 GCA_039029655.1 Pseudomonadota bacterium
CGATGGAGTAATTCATCTGAGACAGACGGGTGTAGTGGCGTACGGCTTGTAGTTCTGAAACTTCAGGCAATGCTGGTGGAGAAGTCCTGAGAAGCTCCGACGGTATGTTTACCTCCGGATCATTGCTTGGCGCTTGGCCGAAGCCGCGGCGACCGGACCGAGATTGTTCAAAGATCAGCATGGACATTTACCCCAACACCGCAAGTGCGGCCTCATAGTCTGGCTCATCGGCGATTTCACTGACCAATTGCTTGTGCAACACACGATCACTTTCGTCGAGAATGACAATTGCTCGTGCGGTCAATGAGGCCATAGGGCCATCCTCAATGAGAACACCATAGTCAGTTGCAAAATGTGGCGAGCGCATGGTGGACAGCGTAACCACATTGTCCAACCCTTCGTCTCCACAAAAGCGCGAGTGTGCAAAGGGTAGATCCGCAGAAATCATCAGCATCACCGTGTCATCATTTTCCCTTGCGTACTCATTGAATTTTTTTGTGGACAAAGCGCAAACCGGGGTATCAATGCTAGGAAAAATGCTCAAAAGCTTTTTCTTACCTAACCATTCTGACAAAGAAAGATCCGCTAGGGATTTATCGGTTAAGGTAAAGTCAGGGGCGGTCGATCCAACCTTTGGCATTTCACCAACTGTATTGCACACACTGCCTCTTAGGGTAATTACTGCCATATGAAGTATTCTCCGGTTCGATCTTATGTTTGTTGTAGAACGCTCTGAAGCGCGTCGACAAAATCCTGTAGGTCTTGCTCACTCTTCGTTTCTGTACAACAAACCAGGATAGCATTGCCTAGTTCTGGGAAGTGTTGCTCCAAACCAAAGCCGGCAACAAAACCACGTTCAGCCATCGCGCTTAGTACTGGTCCAACCGGGCGATCAAGGGTTAGCACCGCTTCGTGGTAATGGGCGCCGGCAAACGCCTGGGTGACACCATCAAGTCGGGTCACTTTGTCCAATAAATTCACTAGGTTTGCATGGCTTGTTGCGGCCACCCGACGTAACCCTTCAGCACCAAGAATCGACATATAAATTGTGGCAGCCGTCACCATGAGACCTTGATTAGTACAAATGTTTGACGTTGCCCGCGAGCGCCTGATGTGTTGCTCTCGAGCTTGTAAGGTCAAAGTGAATCCAGGTTTTCCATCGGTGTCCACTGTGCGCCCCACAATGCGCCCAGGCATTTGACGCACAAGGTGTTGCCTTGTAGTCATAAAACCAAAATACGGGCCGCCAGAAGACACTGGCACGCCCAGAGGTTGACCTTCACCGCAGACAATATCCGCGCCCTTGGTGCCCCATTCACCGGGTGGTTTTAACAAGCTCAAACTCGTTGGGTTCACCACAGCGATAACCAACATGCCTTGAGCGTGGGCCCAATCAGTCAACTGGTCAGCCTGCTCGAGAACGCCAAAGAAGTTTGGCTGCGAAATAACAAGCGCCGCGTAGTCGTGTCCGTCAAACTGGGGCAAGGCCCCCGAATCAACGGCCCCGGAGTCCCGTATAAAAGGCACGGAATCATATCCAAGACCCTGGCCTTTTGTGATGTTCTGGGCCACTTCCAGGTAGTAGGGATGTACTGCACCTGCTATCAACAGCTTTTTGGATTTGGACTTTCGATTAGCGCGTATGGCCATCAGTGCCGCTTCCGCCAAAGCCGATGCTCCGTCGTACAAGGATGCATTGGAAACATCCATACCGGTCAAACTGCACATCATGGATTGATATTCATAGATCAGTTGCAAAGTGCCCTGACTGGCCTCTGCCTGATAAGGCGTATACGCGCTATAGAATTCGCCTCGGGTGGTAATTTGCCACACGGCAGCTGGAATATGATGCTCGTAGGCACCCGCACCGATGAAGTTTCGTGGCAGGCCATCGGTTTGAGCACACTCGAACATCTGCCTGCGTATTTCCATCTCGCTAAGGGCAGCAGGAACGTCATCTAATGGTTTTGCCCGCAGTTCCGACGGTATTTCGTCGAACAGTTCATCGATATTTTTTACGCCTATCGCGGCTAGCATGTCCGCGACATCTTTTTCTGTATGAGGAATAAACGGCATGGAATCTAAACTCGCTTAAGCTTCATCTTGTAGCAATTCTGTATATGCTTCGGCATCCAAAAGCTCTTCCAACTCCGCCGGATCGTTGGGACGAATGCGCATAATCCATCCGTCACCATAAGGGTCTTGGTTGACAAGCTCTGGACTGTCGGCCAGTGCTTCATTGGCCTCCACGATTTCGCCATTAATTGGGCTATAGATGTCTGAGGCCGCCTTGACTGACTCAACCACGGCGCAGGCGTCCCCCGAACTGATCTCTGTGTCCACCTCTGGCAACTCTACAAACACGAGCTCTCCCAAGGCGCCTTGAGCATGGTCGCTAATACCCACCATGACGGATTCGTCCTCCATCAGGCGTACCCACTCGTGGGACTTTGTATACCTCAGGTCTTCATTTACGTTACTCATACTGAAAACTCTCCTAACAACTTAGACCATGATTTTGCCGCGACGAACAAATGGCAATTTGGTCAGTCGAATTGGCAATCGCTTGTTTCTAATCTGTACTTCACAATCGGTGGCTACATCGATCCGCAATCGTGCGAAACCGATGGACTTCTCCAGGGTCGGTGAAAAACTGCCGCTGGTTACTTGCCCAACCAGTTCATCATTTTGAAAAATTTCTTGTCCACCCCTGAGCACACCGCGCTGCTCTAACAACACGCCTGTGAGATAACAGGCAACACCTTGAGTTAACTGGTCCCTTAGAGACTGAGCGCCAATGAAGCTGCGAGGAGCACCATCGCTATCTTTCAAGGCGACTGTCCAAGCCAGCCCGGACTCCAAAGGTGACGTGTCCTCATCCATGTCATTGCCGTAGAGATTCATTCCAGCTTCAAGTCGCAGTGTGTCCCTAGCCCCTAGACCGGCTGGGGTTACTCCGGCGGCGAGCAACTTGTCCCAAAAGGGTGCTACGTCTTTTTCGGGTAGGCAAACCTCGACACCGTCCTCACCGGTGTAACCAGTTCGCGCCACTAACCAATCTTCGGAAGTACGGGTTGCGAAAAATACCTTCAAGTTATCTAACTCTCCACCCAAAGAATCATCTAACAGGCGTTTCACGCGAGGGATAGCTTGCGGACCTTGAACAGCCAACATAGCCAAATCGGATCGTTCTTTTAGGACCACCTGAGTTTGTTGTGCTTGTGCTGAAATCCACGCCAGGTCTTTTTCACGCGTGGAAGCATTAACCACTAGGCGATAGTCGTCAGGCGCGAAGTAGTAAACAATTAAGTCGTCAATCACACCGCCGTTGTGGTTGAGCATGCAGGAATACAGCGCTTTACCAGGCTCAGTTAGTTTCCCAACATCGTTGGCTAACAAGTTGCCCAAAAAAGCTCGGCTGTCGTCGCCGGTGACATCCACAACCGTCATGTGAGACACGTCAAAGACGCCGGCTTCTTTTCGAACTTGATGATGTTCTTCGATTTGAGAACCGTAATGCAACGGCATATCCCAACCGCCGAAATCCACAATTTTTGCATTACACGCTTGATGTGATTCGAACAGTGCTGTTTTCTTGCCCATATCTAATCTTTTCCTGGTAAACGCA
>JBCCFQ010000522.1:0-3624 GCA_039029655.1 Pseudomonadota bacterium
CTATGGTTGTGCCAATCAGGCAGGCGAAGACAATCGAAATGTTGCCCGCATGTCCGCGCTGCTAGCGGGTTTGTCGCCAAAAGTACCGGGTGTGACATTGAATCGACTGTGTGGTTCCGGGATGGATGCCATAGCCCAAGGGGCCCGAGCTATAGCCTCTGATGAAGCAAAGTTCATTGTGGCTGGCGGTGTAGAGTCAATGTCCAGAGCACCGTTTGTCTTGGCAAAGAGTGCCGCTGCCTTTGGGCGTAACGCCGAGATTTATGACACCACCATCGGTTGGCGTTTCGTAAACAAACTCATGAAGAAACAATACGGAATAGATTCAATGCCGGAGACGGCGGAGAACGTAGCCGAGGAGTTTGGTGTGTCGCGGGAAGACCAGGATGCATTTGCGTTGCGCAGTCAACAAAGGGCAGCCAAGGCTATTGCGTCTGGTTTTTTCAAACATGAAATCGTCGAAGTCACCGTACCCCAAAGAAAGGGTGATCCACTCATTGTGGATATGGACGAGCACCCTCGGGCTGATAGCACGTTAGAAAAACTGGCCAAACTGGGGACACCGTTTAAAGCCGATGGAACCGTTACGGCAGGCAATGCGTCTGGTGTGAATGACGGGGCCTGCGCCGTGCTCTTGGCCAATGAGGAGATGGTGACAAAACACGGGTTGACACCGAAAGCGAGGATCGTTGGTTCCGCTGTTGCCGGTGTTGAGCCCCGGGTCATGGGTATTGGTCCGTCACCGGCCAGTAAAAAACTGTTAGACAGATTGGGTTTGTCGGTATCGGATATGGATGTGATTGAACTGAACGAAGCATTTGCCGCCCAGGGGTTAGCGGTGCTCCGTGAGCTAGGTGTCGCTGATGATGCGGAGCACGTCAACCCAAATGGTGGAGCGATCGCATTGGGTCACCCCTTGGGGATGAGTGGCGCTCGACTGGTCACCACCGCGGCTTCGCAACTGAATCAAACGGGCGGCCGATATGCCTTATGCACCATGTGTATCGGGGTGGGTCAGGGTATCGCCATGGTCATCGAAGCTACAAAATGATACAAAAATGATTGTAAATTCATAAATTCTGTGCCATATTGGCATCAGAGGATCCGCCAATGTATACACAATCTTTAGATCAGAAGACTAATACTCAGAGGAAGGAGCAGGACGATCCTGAGCTGCTGGGTCGTTTTCAGGCGCGTATCGACAATGACGAAATCATTGAGCCAAAGGACTGGATGCCCACGGCCTATCGGCAAACCCTGATTCGAATGATTTCCCAGCATGCCCATAGTGAGGTGGTGGGAATGCTGCCAGAGGGTAACTGGATTACACGTGCACCCAATCTGAGGCGTAAATCAGTGTTGTTGGCCAAGGTTCAGGACGAAGGCGGTCATGGGATGTATTTGTACAGCGCTGCCGAGACTCTGGGTGTGTCACGGGAGGAATTGGTCCAAGAACTGCTGATCGGCAAGGCAAAATACTCCAGTATTTTTAACTACCCGACTTTGACCTGGGCCGACATAGGCGCCATTGGTTGGCTGGTGGACAGCGCCGCCATCATGAATCAAATCCCCATTTGTCGCTGCTCCTATGGACCTTACGCCCGGGCCATGATTCGAATTTGCAAAGAAGAGAGTTTTCACCAGCGTCAAGGCTTTGAAATCATGGTGGCCTTGTCCAAGGGGACGCCACAACAAAAAGCAATGGCGCAAGACGCGCTCAATCGCTGGTGGTGGCCTTCACTAATGATGTTTGGTCCCAGTGATAAAGACTCTACCCACACTGCTCAGTCAATGGCGTGGAAGATCAAACGTTTTACAAATGATTCTCTCAGACAGAAGTTCATCGACGTCACCATACCCCAAGCAGATTACCTTGGATTGACTGTTCCTGATCCCGACTTGAAGTGGAACACAGACATAGAACACTACGATTTTGGTGAAATTGACTGGAGTGAGTTCAAGGAAGTGTTGAGAGGCAACGGACCTTGTAACCGTGAACGTCTAGAAGCAAAACAGCAGGCCCACAACAACGGGCGATGGGTGATGGAAGCGGCCAGAGCCCATGCGCTTAAGAAAGCCGCCAAAGCAGCTTAAAGGTATATCTCGTCGTGAGTGTTGAAAACCTAACTCTATATGAAGTATTCATTCGTAGCAGATCCGGCTTAAGCCACAAGCATGCCGGTAGCCTTCACGCCACAGATGCGGAAATGGCATTGGAAAGCGCGAGAAATATATACACCCGTCGGCAGGAGGGCGTGAGCCTATGGGTGGTGGAATCTAAGCAGATCATTGCCAGTGCACCGGAAGATAAGGCCGCTTTTTTTGAACCGGCTCAGGACAAGGTATATCGCCATCCTACCTTCTACGATATTCCGGATGAAGTGGAAAATATCTGATGGATCTGCAGCGAGCGAAATATGAGTATGCGCTGCGTCTTGGCGATAACGCTCTGGTGTTGTGCCAAAGATTGGGTGAGTGGTGTGGTCACGGCCCTGAGTTGGAAGAAGACCTTGCGTTAACCAACATCGCACTGGATTTGATTGGTCAAGCGAGATTGTTCCTGCAATATGCTGCAGAGCTAGATGGCTCTGATAAGACCGAAGATGACCTTGCGTTTTTACGAGATGGCGCAGACTTTAGAAATGTATTGCTTGTAGAGCAACCCAACGGCGACTACGCGCAAACTATCGTGCGTCAGTTGTTTTTCGATCTCTATATGCAGCTCTTTTACACCGAACTCAGCCAATCTAGCGACCAAAAGTTTGCGGAAATTGCTCAAAAGTCGCTCAAGGAAGTCAACTACCACATTCGTCATAGTGCTGGTTGGTTTATTCGCCTGGGAGATGGTACCGATGAAAGCCACAAGCGCATGCAGGCTGCGGTCGATCGTTTGTGGTGCTATACCGGCGAGCTGTTCGACGGGGACGATGTAGATCAAACGCTGATTGCGAATCAGGTCGTTCCGGATATCCTCACACTCAAGACCCATTGGGATGCAAAGATCAAGGAGATTTTTGCCGAGTCTACTTTGAAGATCCCGGACAACCCATGGATGGCCAGTGGCGGTAAGCAAGGTACACATTCGGAGCACTTGGGGTATCTGTTGGCCGAAATGCAGTTTTTACAACGGGCCTATCCTGGAGCAACCTGGTGAATAACGTCCACGCGATGGAAGACCCGTCGACAAAAATTTGGCGCGCACTGGCCGAGGTTAGTGATCCCGAGATTCCCGTTTTGAGTGTTCTTGATCTTGGCATTGTTAGAAGTGTGGATGTGGCAAAGGATGGTGGTGTGACAATTGCCATAACCCCCACCTATTCTGGATGTCCGGCTATGGACACCATCTCCAAAGATATTGTGGCTCATTTGACATCCCAAGGTGTTTTGGATTGCACCATTGAGCACGTTTTGTCGCCACCTTGGTCAAGTGAGTGGTTAACGGACAGCGGGAGAGAAAAGCTCCGCCGCTATGGTATTACGCCACCGGACGAGGAGGGGTTCTCCAAACGGGCCTTGCTTGGTTTTGAGCCCCAGGTTTCATGTCCAAAGTGTCGTTCGAGCAAGACAAGGAAAATCAGTGAGTTTGGTTCTACACCGTGTAAGGCGCACTACGTCTGTGACAGC
>JBCCFQ010000523.1:0-3616 GCA_039029655.1 Pseudomonadota bacterium
CAAAGCAAAACAGAAGAAGCCATTTTTCGTTTTTCTCTCCTATACCCAGACACATGAACCTGTGGATCCTCACCCTGACTACTATGGCAAGACAGGCAACGGAAGTTTCGCGGATGTACTTGCACAGACCGATGACTATGTGGGAGAGCTCATCGAGACTATCGACAAGGCCAAACTGAAAGAGGATACGATTTTTATCTTCACCTCTGACAACGGTCGGGAAGGGGTGCCACGTTCTTTTGGTTTCACCGGACCTTGGCGACAGGGTATGTTTTCACCCTACGAAGGATCGCTGAGAGTGCCATTCTTGGTGCGTTGGCCTGGGAAGATTCCGGCAAAGCGCGTGTCCAATGAATTGGTACATGCTGTGGACTTGCTACCCACCCTTGCCAACATTGTTGGTGAAGTATTGCCCGATGATCGAGTATACGATGGTAAGGACCAAACGGAATTTTTTACCGGGAAAACAGAGAAGTCGAAACGAGAATCTGTTGTGATCTATATCGGTAACGTGTTGTTTGGCGTTAAGTGGCGGAATTGGAAATTGCTGTTGAAGGAAATGGACGACAAGAGCTACGCCATCAAAGAGATGGCTTATCCGTCCATCTATAACTTGCTGGTTGACCCAAAAGAAGAAGTGCCCGAACTCAACTACCTCAATGACACTTGGGTGGACTTTCCGTTGTACAAAGTATTGGAAGACCATCAAGCGTCTATAGAGGCAGACCCTGGGGCACCGGATCCTTAAACGCCACACACGAGGTAGACCCACTTAATGGACCTATTCACTACAATGATTGGTATCAGCATCCTGCTGTATATCATTATTGGCAGTTACGCCGGTCGAAGCATCAAACAACTTGACGACTACTTTGTTGCGGGACGTCGGGCGCCCACGTTTCTTATCTTGGGCACACTGGTTGCCAGCGTGATGAGTACCGCCATATTTATGGGGGAGGCGGCTTTTACCTACGACAGTCAGTTTGGTGCCTATTTGCTGTTTCCGGGCATTGCTGTGACGGGTTATATGTTGGGTGCACTCTTCTTTGGGGTGTATTTGCGTCGTAGTCGCGCACCTACAGTTGCGGATTACTTTGGACAACGGTTCAAAAGCCGTCGAGTTCAACAGTTCGCCGGCTTTACCATCATTCTTGGGTTGGGCGGATACTTATTGATAGTGACACAAGGTGCCACGATCTTGCTGTCGGACCTCACCGGCATAAGTTTTGGCACCAGCTTACTGATTGCCTGGTTTGGTTACACCGTATTCACCATGTATGCGGGATCCAAAGGTGTCATTCTCACTGATACGCTAATGTTTTTGTTGTTTATGACCGCCACGGTGTTTTTTGTGTTTTTTATTGTGGATAGTTTTGGTGGTGTGAGCACTGCCATCACCGGAATGACACAAATCGAGAGCAAGCCCGGCATCGCTTCCTGGGTGGGTATTGTTGGGGAGGGTACTGATTGGCCCGAGCCCATAGACTATGTGATTTGGGCGGTGGTCATCGATATTGCCTGGGCTTTCGTTTACGCCGTGGGGCCATGGCAGGCCAGTCGACACTTGATGGCACGAGATGAACATGTGGTGCTTCGGGCTGCCATATTGGCGTCGTTCTGTGTCATCTTTTTGCAAATGTTGGTGTACGGCATTGGCGGCTTGATGAATTTGGCCAACCCCAACATCACGCCATCGGAAACGGTTTTAATTTGGGCGTCAAAAAACATAGTCCCTGAGTTGCTGGGTGCCTTTTTGGTCGCGGGCATTGTCGCGGCCGCGCTGTCGTCAGCATCGACCTTTCTTTCCTTGGTGGGTTTTAGCATCAGCAATGATATGGGTAAGAAACCCTTGGCGTTGACTGTCGGTGCAACACGTAAAATCATGCTAGCCACCAGTGTGGTTGTGTTGGTGTGTTGCTACTTTTTTCCACCCAACATTTTTTGGTTTATGTTGTTCATTGGCACCGTCTACGCGTCAAGTTGGGGGCCCGTGGGCTTGATGAGTGTATGGAGTGGACGTATAACCAAGGATGCTGCCTTTTGGGGTATGGTCACAGGTTTTTTCCTAAACGTAATTCCCGCGGCGATTGATTACTTAGGTCTTTACGATATGCCGGAGTACTACCCGGTGGCCATTGGAACTGTTGCCAGCGTTATTGTGATTCTCATTGTTTCTGCCCGCGGCAGAGTGAGCCGCGAGGAGAAGGTGTACCGGTTGCGACTTCATTTGCCGCCCGTTATTGACGTGAGCAAGGCTAAACTGCAAAAAACCTTGCTAGCGCCTATGGGTTTGGTGGCGTACGGCATTGTTATGCCCATCTTGTTACTCAACTACTATGTTGTACCCTATCAAATAGGTACCGGTGAAATTTTGCCTGACGGCTCCTTGAACTGGAACACGCCGGAAGCGGTCATTGCTTTAGGCGCATTTGTGCTTCATGTTCCCCTAGCGCTCATGGCCATGAAAGTCATTTGGGATCGCTATAACCCCGACACTGCGCGGAATCAAAAGGTATTGCGACGAGCTGAGTCCGGTGACTAGCCCAGCCGTGTGGGCAGGTAGTGAGTAGCAACCCGTACCTTGATACAATTTCGGTGATTGCGAGTTGGTTGTGGGTGGATGGATTAAGATGAAAAGGCGTTTGTGGCCAACATTATTGGCGATGGGGTTAATGACCGGTTGTGGTCCAAATTCAGAAGTGACGGCCCAGGATGACGACAGCACTGTTGCATCTTCACAGGACAAGGCCTTGTCACCGGTTGAGGCCGACTATCAACAATATTGCGCCTTATGCCATGGTTCAGATCGCGAAGGCTATGCCAACGACCGAGCACCTTCTTTGAAATCGGAATCGCTTTTTGCTTTGGGACCTGTAGTGGTCTACAACGCGACTGCTTATGGCAGACCTGGAACCCCCATGGGGCCGTACCTGGACGAAGTCGGTGGACCAATGAGTGAGGACGAGGTACGGGCTTTGGCCTTTTGGCTAAGCAGCGAAGCGGGAGTACCCCCAAGAAGACCCCAGCGGGATGATTTGGAGCCCATTCGTGGGGACGTGGGGCTGGGTAAAACGGTTTATGAAAACCATTGCGCCAGTTGCCATGGTGACAAAGGAGAAGGCGGTGAAGGCACGGCCCTGGGTAATGCCACCATGTTAGCCACCAGCCCGGACAAATTCCTAAAAGCCGCTGTCCAAAAAGGACGCGAAGGTACGCCTATGCTGGCCTTTGAGGATACACTGAGCGAAAACGAAATTGATTCGGTTGTCACTTTTTTAAGATCACGGGCCCAAGGGTGGGATGTCGCGGACATGCAATTCGCAAAACCGCCAAACTTGGATGAGATTGTTCTGAATCCAGATGGACCAGACCCGGATTTTGAATTAGCCGATGGGCAGTATGTGTCGGCCAAGGATTTGAACAGAGCCATGGAGGCGGGCAGTCGTATGATTCTCATCGATACCCGAGTGCCTTACTTTTGGGCCATGGCTCATATCGAAGGTTCCGTGCCGGTGCCTTACTACAGCAGTCGCGAAGAGATTTACGACGCGTTACCCAACGATGACACATGGATTGTTGCTTATTGCGAGTGTCCAAGGGCTGCGGCGGAATCTGC
>JBCCFQ010000524.1:0-3600 GCA_039029655.1 Pseudomonadota bacterium
CGATTAAACCGTAAGCTAAAGAAAAGGTTGACATTTACTGGGTTACTCTATAGGGTGCGCGTAGCTAAAAAGTACGTCTCGTTTAAAACCTCCATTTCGTCGCGCATCTGTTCTTCGTCCTGTAAGTTTCTAAATCTAAAGTCTATTTTTCGCTACTTCATGCCTAAAGAAGGCACTTTTATTTTTTACAGGAAATTATTATGTCCAATACAGTTACTGGTACCGTGAAATGGTTTAACGAATCCAAAGGATTCGGTTTTATCGAACAAGAGTCAGGTCCCGACGTTTTTGCTCATTTCAGTTCTATCGTGAGTTCCGGATTTAAGACTTTGGCAGAAGGCCAAAAGGTCGAATTCGTTGTGACTCAGGGTCAAAAAGGGCCGCAAGCTGAAAACATCACTGTTGTTTAAAGCACGATAGACCCCATCTTTGCCGGACCTGGACATTGGTCCAGGTCCGGCTAGATTCTACGCATTAAGCCCCCCTCAGATAGACCCTTCCTTTAAGCAGCGTCCGCTGTACTGGCTTCCCACCGATGGTGAGAGGTATATGTCATGCATAAGCCTGCGAACAAGCCCAACGAACTAGAAGCGTTTTTTGTAGAAGCTGCGAACTAAGGTCCCACTATACCCGTTGGATCGTTGCGGAGACTCGGTTACAGTATGTGGATAAAAGTTCGGCAAATTTTTTGTTGAAGGTTTCTGTCGCTGATGAGTATTCGAAGTCAATTCTTAACACAAACATTCCTGATCGTTGTCCTGGTGTGTTTGAGTGGCTGTGAAGCCATGCTTCGATTCATTCCTCAACGGTCCCTTGGGCCATCACCAATCAATCCGGAATTTGATGCGGCGGCCAAAGCCATAGAACCTGAAGCTGGGCAGAGTCTACTTTATGTAATTTTAGAAGAGACCAAAGGAGATTGTGCTTCTGCCGACGTATGGCTGAATGGACTAGAAATCGGTCGGGTTTTCCTGGGAGAGTATCTTTACGCGCCCACGTCAGTGGGTCAAAAGGTTTTGAAGATTCAAGACTATCGCATTGATAGAAAGACAGATCGACATTCTTATCATACGATTCTTGCTGAGTTCACTCTGGTGTCAGGTGAAACAAGCTACTTATCACTCAAACCCAAGCGTTCAGAACCCTGCCATCTCGAAAAGATCACGGTAACCGGGCTTTCCTCCCAAGCCGGTAAAGCACTACTGTCAAACACCGTGCTCAGCCGGCTGAATCGGCATGGTTTTTTTGAAAGGGGTATGAAAACCAAAAGTGGCACTTTGCCAAACAAGAAAGATTCTTGTGATGGCCGGCTTATGGCCGATAGCAATTTTACAATTCCCGTTGCTTGCGATTATCGAACCCAAAAAATAAACTTCCCAGAAGAAAACACTAGATGAAAACACCATTTGTATGATTCAGAAGCGGCGGATCCACCGAGTTAACACGTAACAATGCGTTTTCAGTTGGTCCTGCCATTTATCAAGTTGCCGAGGTTGGTCATGGGTTTTTGGCAGTTATGGCAAAACCTACATCTGGTGAGTGGATTGACGATGAGTTTCTTGGCATTGCACGCGCCGGGGTAAAAAAGGTTGTGTCTTTGCTTGAAGCCCAAGAGGCTTATGACGTTGGGTTACAGGACGAAGAGGTACACTGTAAAGCCCATGGAATGTCATACTTGTCTTATCCAATAAGAGATCGTGGATTGCCAGACTCTGTCTCAGAATTTTCCAAGATGAGTCACTTCCTGTACCAAGAGATTCGCAGTGGCTGCAATGTGGTAATACACTGTCGTGCCGGAATCGGGCGAACTGGCTTGATGGCGGCGGGTATCCTGCTGCGCACTGGGCTAACGCCAGTGGATGCATTCGATCAGGTTTCAACTGCTAGGGGTGTTTCGGTTCCCGACACGGAGGAACAACAAAACTGGCTAATCGCAAATCAACAACCCATACTGACCACCGTTAACGGGTAACAATCTATGAAAGAAATCACTCGTATCAATCATGTTGGGCTTCGTGTTCGTGATTTAGAAGTGGCTCGGGGTTTTTACAGCAAGCTTGGGTTCAAGTTTATTGTGGGACCCGTCGGCCCCGAACCTGTGGCCATCATGGAGCATGATTCGGGTGTCAACATCAATTTCATACTCAATGCGGCGGAGAACGCTTCAGACAACAACATCTTGATGGACGAACCCGTCAAGCATGCGGGATACACTCATATTGCTTTGGAAATCACAGACACTGAGGCCGTACTGGCTCAGTTGGATGCTTTGGATATCCCCATAACTGAACGGGTGGAGTATGAAGGCGCGACTTTCTTTTTTATACGCGACCCCGATGGGAACGTTATCGAGTTTCATAAGCCCGCTGCGGACGCCTAGACTCTATAAGCGCGTGCCGCACTGCGGCATGACGCGCTAACGCCAAATCCTAAGAAACCTCATTGTGATAAAATTACACGGTGAGAGTCTCCTTAGTTTTCTCTGCATGTCTTCTGCTGTTAGGCACCGACGCCTATGCCCATCCCGGGCAAACCAATTCCAAAGGCTGTCATAAGAATCGAGTGGCAGGCAGCTATCATTGCCATCAGCCAGGAAGAGAACGTTTGCAGAAACCGAAAGCGCAATTTGAGTTTTTGACAGAGAACACACAAAAACACGGTTCCGACAAAGCAACCATTGCGCGGATACAAATGCAGCTCAAGCGACTGGGCTACGACCCAGGTGTGGTGAATGGAAATTTGCACAAGAGGACTGAGGGCGCAGTGTCAAAGTATCGCCAAGACAATGGTCTAGCCGATAGAAAAGTGAGTTTGAGTCAACTGTTGAGCGCGTTGAGTGCGACACCCGATGACGAGTCGCTGACACCACAGGATACAGACGACGATCGCGAAGGTGAGTGACAAACTGGCTGAAAATGATGCCTGGATTCTATTGGCCTTGCTCCTGTCGGCTCGCAAAAAAGAACCTGTAGCACTTGTTGATGTCATCGCTAACGCAGATTATTTGAATCATGCTATACCGACCCTCGGCGAGTTAGACGAGGCGTGCTTTCGTTTGTCCAAAAGCGGTTGGATAGTAGGTACTGTTGAAGATCTATCCCCGTCGGAAAAAGCGAAGCGAATGTACGATGGCAGGAAGGATTATGAAGGTCCGACCATCTCTCACTGGGATTTCGTAAACGGTAAAATCGGTGCGAAAGGATGGCGATCACATCTGAAAAAGGATGATCCTACCGTTTGCAAGTTTCCAGGTCTTCACCAAAAGGACTACGACGAAGCCTGTGAGGCTTATTTGAAGAGGCAAAATTGAATCCTATGGCACACAAAGCTGTTGTTGGCGTAACTTATCTTTTAGGTCTGCTCAATATTGCGGCCGGCATTCCAAAAATCATGCAAATGCCTCAGGAATTGGAATTTTTGAGCGCTCTTGGCGTGAACGGGTTGGCTGTATCCATCTTGGGGGCCATACAGTGTTTGGGCGGAGTACTTCTTTTTTTGCCAAGTCTGCGATTTACCGGAGGTGTGCTTGCGGGTATCGGTCTTTTGGTATCTAGCCTGGCATTGTTTGTCGGTGGAAACACCAATTTTGCGCTTGTTTCC
>JBCCFQ010000525.1:0-3581 GCA_039029655.1 Pseudomonadota bacterium
CGCTCGATTGAGTTGCCATAGGCCAAGACTCGCCAAAATGGCCATCCCAATCAGCGTGAGGAAAACCATTCGCCAGTTGGGTGCGAATTGTAGACTACCTAGTTGCATTCGAAGGTTATAATCGCCTGCTTAAGCGTTGAGAGCCCCGTTGTGTTTAAAGCTGTAGTTATTATCTTACTTTTGGCCATCCTGGCTAGTCTCGGTTCTGGTTTGTTTTTCCTAACCAATGACAAGGGTGGAACCAAAAGAACCGTAAACGCCCTGACCATACGCGTCACGTTGAGTGTTGCGTTGTTTGCCCTATTGTTCCTGGCCTGGTGGCTGGGCTGGATTCAACCCCACGGGGTAGGCGAATAATCATCCTCTCTTTAACTGAGACAAGGGTATGTGAATCTCTTTATCCATGTATTTAGTCTGATTGATATCAGACCTACCCCACGCTTGCCCAAAAACAAGCTCAAATGATGACAGGAATTCCTCCTGTACCACTTGTTCCTCGCAGACCTTAAGTACTTGGTTCAGGGTCTCTTTCCCCATCAAACCCCGCCGACGCCCCTGGCAACTGTTGGACTCACCAATGCGTTTCAGATCTTGCATGGCCAACAAAGGTGTTTTGTAGCTGAGTTGAAATTGATCTACATCTAGAACCGGTTCCGAAAAACCGTGGCGAATCAACGCGTCACCCAAGTCATGCATATCCAAAAACCGATGGATGTGCACACCAGAATCAACTTCACTCCAGGCCTTGCGCAGCTCACGCAAACTGTCTGGTCCAAAAGTTGCAAACGAGAACAATCCGTTAGGCTTTAGCACCCGCTGAACTTCGGCAAACGGTGCTTCCACATCCACCGCGCAATGCAAACTGAGGTTGGCACATACCAAATCCACACTGTTTTCTTGTAGGGGCAATTGTTCGAAGTCCCCACACAAAAATTCACCCTGGTCCCGGTTGGCTTGCTGCAGCATCTCTGGACATAAGTCCAACCCAACCACCAGGGCATCTGGATACAAACCCTTAAGATCCGCAATAGCCGATCCCACACCACACCCTAGATCCAACACCACCTCTGGTACCAAGTGAGCAAAACAAATGCGCTCTTGGAGTTGGCCACGCACCGCAGATTGCAACACCGCCTCTTTCTCATAACCCTTGGCTGAACGGGCGTAGCCACGCAGAAGACTTCGCCGATGGATCATATATTGGTCTTTATCCACGATACCGCTAGAAACCTGTTTCAAAACAACTATGCTTAGTATCTGAAATCACCGCAAGGAACGCGATATTGATTTTGAACTGGTTTTTTCCAGAGCGCTGTTGTCTGTGCTTTGGCACTTCATGGAACGATTTAAGCCTTTGCCAACACTGCGCCGCTGACCTGCCTCCTGTACACAATCCGTGTATTGGCTGTGCCATACCTATGCCTGTCCCGAACGTCGTGTGTGGTGAATGTCTGAACCATCACCACGGGTTTGACCACGTCCGTGCACCCTATTTATATCAATCACCCGTGGACACATTAGTGCAAAAACTGAAATTCTCACGAGCATTGTACGTTGGAAAAGTCATGGGAACACTCTTGAGCAACCATATCTCTTCAATGTCACGGCCTATGCCGGAGGTTCTTATTCCCATACCTCTGCACTATTGGCGCCTGTTTAGGCGCGGTTTCAATCAAGCCGCTGAAATAGCTGAGGTTATTTCCCAACGTTTGGAAATTCCTGTTGACACCGACTGCTACGTCCGTACAAAAAATACCTTAGCCCAAACCGGCTTGAGTAAAACTCATCGAGTTCGAAACCTTACAGATGCGTTTACCCGACGTCGTCAAAAACGCTACCGGCATGTAGCACTGGTTGATGATGTATTGACAACTGGAAGCACCGCCAATGCCTTGTCAAAGGCCCTGCGAGCAGATGGTGTCAAGTTGATTGAAGTGTGGTGCTTCGCCAGAGCGGAAGTTGCGCCCCAGCAGTAAGCCGGGGCGCTATGGCATTTTAATCGAGAGGAATCATAATTTTTTGGCCAACAAAAATACGATCAGGATCTTGAATCACCTCACGGTTGGCTTCGAAGATACGCGGGTACTGCATGGCATCACCATAGTAACGTTTGGCAATTTTGCTTAAGGTATCGCCGCTCTCAATAATATAGTATTCCAATTTTTCTTCTTCCCCTTCGGCTGCCGACGCCGTTGTCGCTTCTTCCACAGCGGCCTCTGGCGGAGGAGACGTCAATTCGTTGGCAAAGACGTCGATGACCCCCTTGGTATTGCCAGCCATTAGAATACATTTTTGCCGCGCCTGTTTGCTATCGCACTGTCCCGACAAATTCACAATACCGTTTTCGTAAGTGACCTCAAGATTGGTTACACCAGGATTATTTTCTTCAATATGCTCTTTGATTTTTTCTGCCGCATCCTCGTCAGTATTAAAAAGACGACGACCGATATCTTTTGCAAACCCAAATAAGTCCATAACTCTCCCCTCAATCAGGCAGCCGGAGCTGCGAATGTGTAATGTAATAAGATCCCGCAAAAAATCATTAGGCCAAACCAATTATTATTGAGAAAAGCCTTAAAGCACGCATCTCGCTGCCTATCTTTAGTTATGTATTGTTGATAGACGGCAAATAGACTAGCAGCACCGACGCCCAAATAGTACCAAAAACTCATGCTCAGCAGACTCCCGATATAAACCAAAAGCCCCAGCACTAAAACCTGGCACGCGCCAATAATGCGTCTATCCCATGAGCCAAACAGTACGGCGGTGGACTTGATGCCGATCTTAAGATCATCATCCCGATCCACCATGGCATAAAAAGTATCGTAAGCAACAACCCAGAAAACTCCCGCAACAAACAGCCACCATGCTACAACGGGCACGGTATCCAAATGTGCCGCATAAGCCATAGGCACGCTCCAAGTGAAAGCAGCGCCCAGGTACACCTGGGGAAAGTGAGTAAACCGTTTCATCAATGGATAGGTTACAGCGATCAACGCTGCCGCAATGGCCAACAACACTGTTTTTTCGTTCAGCGTTAGCACTAGCAGCCCAAATTGGATCAGCAGGTTTGCGTAATGTATAAACGTGTTTTTATATTATCGCCACATGTTTTTTTTTCATATCTAATTAGATGACAGCAATAAACTCATGCTTATTACCTAGTAGTAGTTGACCACAATGTTATATGATAGAATGATGGTTAGGCGCTGAACAAATTTAGATTTATATAACTGAATGAATCACATGTATACCATTTATAATAAACAACCAAGTTTAGTCCACATAGTGACCTTGGTCCACGAGCTTTTCTTCAAGTGCATTCAGGGCGTTATAAGTGTTACTAAGTGCGGATCCAATCCCACCTGCACACCCTAAGACACGCACCTCACGTAGGCTATCTCGAATGACATCCGCCAGTGCTTCATTCACCGCGTTAGCCTTCGCACTACTCAGTACTATAGCTAGTGTCACAGCCAATCCAAACCCGAGATCCTTGGTTTATCCTTAGTTCCACGGTAACAGTGTCTTTATCAGCTTTCTGGAGATCAAAAGCAAAGTTAACCGTTTGTCGGCAAATC
>JBCCFQ010000526.1:0-3578 GCA_039029655.1 Pseudomonadota bacterium
AAGACGGCGAAGTTACAGCTGAAAAACAACGCACCACAAATTACGTTTTTCCACGACTGGATGCGTTTGGCCTAATCTATAATCGCGTTTTGCAACAAATTATGTATATCTATACCTTAAAGCGACTCCTGCAGCGTGAGCTGGCGCCACATATCTACGCTGATGTCGAGCGTGAGTTGAATAAGATAGCCGACTCCTCTGATCAAACAAACATTGTTGTGAGAGCGTTGGAAATTGTGGAGTCTGGACTTGCCGAGTCTTCGGAAAGCGAAAGGAAACGTGTTTTGGCATCGCTTAGATCCAAAATGTACAATCCGGCAAATGCACCGGTGAGTTACCCTTATTTATGGGACATCGCCCAGCATGATTATGTGCAATGGACTGGCTTGGTTTCAAATGGCGGTTTGGGACCATTGGGAAGAAATGTAGGCCAGGTAATCGGCGTATTCGCCACTCTTGACTGGCAAAAACAATCCAAATGGACATTGAATGCTCGTCTTGGCGGACAGGGGGAGGGCAGGTACAGGATTGACTTCAAGTCCTCGGTAAACAAAGTCAATTTGCGCCGCGTGGAAAATCAGCTCAGAACGCTGTGGTCTCCGGAATGGCCGGAGGAAATACTCGGGCCCATTGATACAGAACTCAGGGACAAAGGCGAAAAACTTTTCGAAGAATACTGCGCCTCGTGCCACAGCAACATAGTCAGAGATGATTCGTCACGGAAGATAGTCGCGCACGTCAGCAAACTATCTGAAGTAGGCACAGATCCTGTGCTTGCAAAAAATACTGTCGAGTACAAAGGCTATAGCGGACTTCTGCGTAATCAGTATGTAGACGGCCCATTGGGAAAACTGGTCATAGAGGAAGAGATGCCCGTTGCGTCGTTGGTCAAATTCTCCACTGGAAACGTGGTTATACAAAGTGATCCGGACCGACTTCCTGTTTTTAGAACGTTGGAATCCTTGGGGGGAATCCTGAAATCACTGAGGGACAACCCCATCAAGCAAACGGCAAAGCAAGGCAATTACGACCTTCCGACACCGCAGCAGCCACTCGCACCTGTGCGGGGCTACAAGGCGCGATCTCTGAATGGCATTTGGGCCACGGCACCGTACCTGCACAATGGTTCAGTACCGAATCTCTATGAGTTGTTATTACCAAAAAAGCGCGCATCGGACCCGGTTCTTGATGATCTGGGCAACCCCATTGAATATCGACGTGACGAGTTTTCCGTCGGTTCCCGGGAATTCGATCCAAAGCACGTCGGTTTTGTGTCAACGGGATACGGAGAAAGACAGGGATTTGTCTTTGATACAACATTGCTCGGCAACAGCAATTCTGGTCACGAATATGCGGCCGGTAGAACCCGCCAACCTGGCGGCAATCTCCCCCGGGCGCTAACACGGGATGAAAGATGGCAACTCCTCGAGTATCTAAAGTCGTTGTAGTTCTGGACTTATGCGCCTCGATATGGAGACATTCCATGGCCAACCATACCGCCAGGTACCGGTCATGACTTAATTGACCTATCAAGTAGGTGGACTAGGTTTAGTAAAGGGAACATTACGAGGCGAGGATGCCTGGAAGACGTCGTATCCATGTGCCCGGTAGTTTTTATCACGTTATTCTCAGGTGAAACAATCGAGCACCCATATTTAGACAGGCGGAAGTCCGCATATTCCGGATCGAGTAAAGTCATCAAAGTCATGACCGGTACCTGGGCGAAGCGAATCTCTCCGGGCGCGCCATTTTTCTTATAACTTCCATGGGTTTAAGCAGCTAGGCCTTCTGGGTGTCAAGCAACAATGTACAAACCTTGCCACTAAGCCTAAGCTAGGCGAACACCAACCCAGAATAGTCCAATACAAGAATGACTGATAAGGACGATTTCGCCACCGGTGGTGGGATAGAGACGTTTAGGCGAATTGTGGATCAAGGACCGGATCCTCTAGTCGATCAAGTCTTAGGAAATTACAAAATCCTGGGCTTGATTGCGGAGGGCGGTATGGGTCGCATCTACCGTGCCGAACGTGTGGACGGTAGTTTCGAAAGACAAGTCGCCATTAAGCTCGTGCCATCAATGGGTGGTCAAGACCATCTCAAGCGCTTCGAACTCGAGCGTCATATATTGGCGTCTTTGATACATCGGAACATTGCTCAGCTACATGATGCCGGTGTCGCGGAGGATAAGAGCTTATTTCTTGTAATGGAGCTGATTCGTGGGTCGACCATCGATGTCTTTTCAAGACAAGAGCGACTCAACGTCAGACACAAGGTGCGCTTAATGTTGCAGCTGTGTGAGGCCTTGTCGTTTGCTCATTCAAAATTGATTGTGCATCGAGATGTAAAGCCGTCCAATGTGATGGTGGATGAAAACGGAAATGTTAAGCTTCTGGACTTCGGGATTTCGAAGATTTTGGAGTCACCTCAAGGGCTGACTGTTCACCATCGTCCTATGACTCCCAAATATGCGAGTCCTGAGCAACTTCTCAACGAGCCGGTCTCGGTTGCAAGCGACATCTACCAAACTGGTCTTTTGTTTCTTTCCTTGTTTGAGCAGCGATCGGATCTCGAGGAGGCGAGCCTCGAATCAGCAACCGATCGTGCCATTCGCAAGACATCTATCACCGTGTCGTCCCAATTGGCAGAGGTCATTCCCTTGGAGCTTGCGGCAATCATTAACAAGTGCCTAAGAGCCGATCCACAAGAACGCTACGCCGCTGCTTCAGAACTGAGTTTGGATCTGGGAAATTACCTGTCCGGTTACCCAGTGAGCGCTAGAAACCCAAACCGAGTTCAGCGAGGCCTTAAATTCATCAAAAGAAACTGGCTTCCAACTTCGGCAGTTGCTTTGGTGTTTTTGTCGTTGGTGACGTTCTTGGGTATCAGCCTAAAGCAGCAAGCGGAAACAGAGGCTGCAAGAGAACTCGCAGATCAAGAGAGAAACCGCGCTGAGCAGACAACCGAGTTTTTGGTGGGGCTATTCAATGCGAATCGTCCGCAAGACTCGTTAGGGGAGCAACTCAGCGCGAAAGACATCCTAGAACGTGGTTTGCAAAGACTTAGTGAACTGGAGGACTTGGAGCTGAAGACTCAGTTGCTAGATACTATCTCGTCGGTCTATCGCAATCTTGGTGACAGCGCTAAGGCCTTGGAACTGGCAAGTCGTTCTCTCGAGCTAAAGCTTGGAGTATTTCCGGTAGATTCCACTGAGATTGCCACGTCCCATTACTTGATTGGGCGTTTGGCACTTTGGTCTGGCAAGTATGAACAGGCCTTCAAGGAGGGTTCTAGTGCCTACGAAATATTTTTCAATCGGTTTGGCTTGGCAAATGTTCAAACACTGGATGCTCTTTATGTGGTTGGCACGGCACAAAGCTCACTCGGAAATTTCTCCGAGGCTGAGAAAGCGCTGACCCGGTCTCTTGAGGGTTCGCGACAATTGCATGGTGAAAATCATACCAGTGTGACCACGGCGCTCAACAATCTAGCAGTTTTGTATGCTGATCAGGGAAAGTATCTTGAGGCGCTGCCATTGATGGAGGAGGTTCTGGGTTGGAATAAAGTACAGATCCCGG
>JBCCFQ010000527.1:0-3573 GCA_039029655.1 Pseudomonadota bacterium
ATGTCCAAGGACCCAGCATCGAAAATGTACTTCATGGATGGCAGCAGCCCAACGCCCCTACCGCTCATGCATTTGGGCGAAAACCCGAAATAGGACGCCCAGCCCGCCGGAGCCTAGCCAATACTCAGAATTGGACTAGCTCCGGCAGCGTTTTTTTGTAGAATATCGCCAGCCGTTCGGAGTTCTCCGACCTACTGACAACGGCGCTGGTGGACAGCCTAAAGTCAGGACTTTTTGCGCAACGGAAAAGGTAGAGCAAAATGACCAGACCGAAGATATTGATGTGTCCGCCGGATTTTTTTACCGTCACCTATATCATCAACCCGTGGATGGCGGGTCACGAAGGTGAGCCCTCCAAGGATAAAGCCGCGGAACAATGGCAAACCTTGAGATCCATCATCGAACAATTCGCTGATGTTGTGGTCATAGACCCGCAACCCGACTTGCCAGACATGGTGTTTACGGCCAATGCGGGCGTCGTTTATAGGGACAAGGCTGTGGCAAGTCACTTCATGCCCATGGAACGCAGAAAAGAAGAAAAGCATTTTAAGCGTTGGTTTAAGGAAAACGACTTTGATCTTTATGACTTGCCAGATGAAATTGGTTTCGAAGGTGCAGGCGATGCATTGTTTGATCGGGGTGGTCCCTGGTTTTGGGTAGGTCATGGCTTTAGAACAGAGACCGAGGCCCACGATCATTTAAGAACGTGGACAGATCGTGAGTTGGTTTCAGTGAAACTGACAGACTCCCGTTTCTATCACATCGATACTTGTATGTGTCCACTGAGAGATGGGTACTTAATGTATCATCCGCCGGCGTTTGATTACGATTCCCGGCTAGCTATTGAAAGCAGAGTGCCGTCTCACAAGAGAATTGTCGTGGACACCGCCGACGCGGGCAACTTTGCTTGCAACGCGGTGAACATTGGTGAACATGTGATTGTCAATAAAGCATCGGATCACCTTAAGGCGCGACTTATGCGGGATGGTTTTAAAGTGCATGAAGTGGATTTGTCAGAGTTTCTTAAAGCGGGAGGTTCTGCAAAGTGCCTCACCCTAAAACTAACCGAGCCTGAGCAGGCGGTGTATCAGTAGTGGCAGATATACACTACACCTTAGGATCAAAGCGCCTCGGGGCACACATTTTTGATGTGACTTGCGAGATCGATAAGCCCGATCCAGAAGGACAAGCGGTGTCTATTCCCGCTTGGATTCCGGGCAGTTACTTAGTGCGGGATTTTGCACGACATGTTTTGAGTATGTCGGCCCGGGATGAGCATGGAACGCCGGTGGCGGTAAAGAAGATAGACAAGTCGACCTGGCGTGCGAGGCCCTGTGAGACCAAGTTGATTTTTGAATATGAGGTGTATGCTCACGACTTAAGTGTGCGGGGTGCTCATTTAGACACTACCCATGGCTTCTTCAATGGCACGTCGGTGTTCTTATTGGTACATGGCCAAGATCACCAGCCTGTCCAAGTTACGCTGAATCAGCCGGACCAAACGACGGATTGGCGCGTAGCCACTACGTTGAATCGACTCGAAGGAGAAGCGTACGGGTTTGGTCGATTTAGTGCCCAAGATTATGACGAACTCGTGGATCACCCGGTGGAGATGGGTTGCTTCCAACTGGTGGAGTTTGAAGCCTGCGGGGTTCCTCATGCGATGGCGTTGACTGGCCGCTGTAGCTTTGACGCAGACCGTCTAGCGCGAGACCTGAAAAAGGTTTGCGAAACTCAGATTCGTTTTTTTGGCGAACCGGCGCCCATGGATCAGTATCTGTTTTTGACCACTGTGTTGGGTGATGGTTATGGTGGTTTGGAACATCGCTCGTCCACTGCTTTGGTTTGTAGTCGAGCAGATCTGCCTCAACCTCATCACACCGGTGTTACTGATAACTACCGCCAGTTCTTGGGGTTATGTAGTCATGAGTATTTTCACACCTGGAACGTGAAGCGAATCAAACCAGCAGCGTTTTCTCCCTACACTTTGGATGCAGAAAACTACACTGAGTTATTGTGGGTTTTCGAAGGCATTACGTCTTATTATGACGACTTGATGTTGGTGCGATCCGGACTGATCACGCCCACCAGCTATTTGCGATTGTTAGAAAAAACCGTCACCCGAGTGTGGTCCACACCGGGTCGACATCGCCAGTCGCTGGCCGAGTCGAGTTTCGATGCCTGGGTCAAACTGTACAAGCCCGACGACAACTCCGTGAATGCCGGTATTAGTTACTACACCAAAGGTGCGCTATTGGCACTGACCTTAGACATGGAGATTCGGAGTAGATCCAAAGGCGCATGTTCATTGGATGATGTGATGCGTGCAGCCTGGGAGCGGTACGGTATACAAGGTATGCCAGAAGCGGGCTTTGAAGAATTGGTTGCTGAGGTTTGTGATTTGGACCTGCAAAGCTTTTTTGATGAAGGTGTGCGGACCACCAAAGATCCTGACCTTGGCAGTGCGTTTTCTTATGTGGGAATCAGCTTTGACCTAAAGCAGGAGAAGAAATCGCCAAAAGATGTCCCGCCAGACAAACCAACTTTGGGTGTTCGAACGAAGCTGGTGGCGGGAGCTCTTGCCGTGGCCAGTGTACTGGAAGGCAGTGCTGCTCAGGAAGCCGGGGTTTCCGCGGGGGATGAATTGGTGGCGCTGGACGGTATTCGTTTGACGACCAGGTCTTATCGAAAACTGCTGAGAAGTTACGCGGTGGGGGCAAGGGTTGAGCTGACTTGCTTCCGGCGAGACGAACTGATGACCTTTAATGTCAAGCTAGAATCCACGCCGTCCACAGCGTGTTGCTTAGGCTTCGATAAGGATGCCTCAGCCGATGTGCTTGCCCAACGGGCCGCGTGGCTGGATGTGGATTAAACTTTTTTTGTCGCTGGTGCATCAAAGGGATAACAAAGAATAAGGAATTTTACGTTCCATGTGGCCTTGCAGTTCTGCGTTTAAGCTCTACTTAAGTGTAGTTGTTAGTGTTTTGCTAACTTACCCTAGCCATGCCCAGGTCTTGGGGGATATTCCTAATACGGATCAATCAATACGGATCGACGGAAAACTCGACGAGCCTGCATGGAAAAGCGGGCTGCGAATCGTGTTGGATGTGGAGACCCGACCGGGTGAGAACATTGACCCGCCCGTGGAAACGGAGGCCTGGTTGATTGAAGATGGTCGCCGTCTTCTTGTAGCGTTTAAGGCCTACGACCCCGATCCTGACAAGATCCGAGCCTATCTACGTGACCGGGACTCGGCATTTTCCGATGACTTTGTTGGCGTCGTATTGGACACCTTTAATGATGAGCGTCGAGCCTTCGAATTTTTCGTGAATCCTCTAGGCGCCCAGATGGACCTGATTCAAGACGATGTCAACGACAACGAGGATGAATCTTGGGATGCCATTTGGGAGTCTGCTGGAGAGATTACCGACTTCGGATACGTTGTCGAGGTTGCGATTCCTTTCACCCAGCTCAGGTTTCCCAAAACCGAAGACAAGCAAACCTGGGGTATTGATGTCTTGCGGTTTTATCCCCGTGTGGATCGACATCGCATTTCTAACAACAAACTCGATC
>JBCCFQ010000528.1:0-3564 GCA_039029655.1 Pseudomonadota bacterium
CCGTTGTGAACCAGGGTGCGATAGGGATGGGCGAGATCCCACGCGCCTAAGGTGTTGGTAGAAAAGCGGGAGTGTACCAATATCAAACTGCTGGTCACTCGTTCGTCGCTAAGCTCTAAGTAATAAGACTTGACTTGGTTGCAAGTGAGCATGCCCTTGTAAACGATCTTGCGTCGATCCAAAGAACAGATATAAAAGCGGCCGTCGTCGTAGCCTAAACTCTCTGCTTTTTTCTCTATCTGTCGACGTAATATGAATAAATTCGCATCCAACTGTTTTGCTGATATAGGACGCATGGGTTTGACAAAGAATTGTTCTACTAGCGGTTCCCCGGTTAAAGCCGTAGCGCCTAGATTGCTGTTGTCCGTGGGAACTTCCCGCCACGCTACGATTTCAAAGTTTTGTTGCAAACAAATCTTCTCCATCATTGCCACCAGTTGATCTCTGGCGGCCACTTGCATGGGAAAAAACACCATGCCAACCCCATAATCGTCAAAGTCTCCAAGACCATCGACCTGGCTTACAAAAAATTCGTGGGGTTTCTGTATCAAAACTCCTGCACCATCACCGGTGTTATGCTCCGCCCCCCTCGCGCTTCTGTGGTCGAGGTTGGCAAGAATCTTCAGGCCATCGCGAATGGTGTCGTGGGTGGGGTCCCCATTCAAATCTGCAATTAATCCGACACCACAATGGGCGCGCGCGTTACGATGCAGGCTTTGGTGTTTAGCCAACGTGAGAGTCTCCCTAATTTTCGGAATTACCGGGTGGTGCCGGCGAAAGCACTGTGGCCGTTCTTAAGGACGGTCTTGGGTTGTGGTAGTTTGCCAGCACCGTTGCGGTGCAATAAGTATATTACACAGGTGGGCCACGGAATTTGACAGAAAAAATTTCACACAGTAAATTTTACAAATGTCCTCTAATTCAAACCTCGGTTTGGCCCGAAGAGCCCACTTTTTGGGGCCTAAGTTACGCAGTTTACGTAAGAGAAACGGTCTCACCCTAGACGATTTGTCCGCCCGCTGCCTGCAATTAGACCCGGCCAACGGTCCGTCGGTGTCTTACCTTTCCATGATCGAAACCGGCAAACGGGTACCGTCGGAGAAACTGCTAGAGATTCTGGGGGATGTGTTTCAAAAAGACGTAGCCTGGTTTCTGGACGACACACCCGCGGATGACGTGGCGGTTTCATCCGCCGAGCACGGCAAAGCCGACGAAGTGCCACTAGAGCCCAAGGTGCTTTTTTCACAAGAGCTCTTACAAACAGCCATTCCTGATTTATTGGCCCAGACAGGTACTACGGCGCGTCAATTTTCACGCATTTTGATTCGTTCTTACCAGGAGAAGGTCAAGAATCAATTCCCTGATCTGGAAAGAGCCGCGGAGGAGGTGGGGAAGAAACAGTTTCCTTTGTCCGTTGATGATCTGTTGGGTTTGTGTAAAAGACACGGATTGGAAATCAAATGGTTTAAGCAAAACCCTTTTGTCGTCCAGGATGATGCTGAGCGGGATATCCGCACTTTGGTCCGGTCGTACTTTGACTCTCCTGGTGTTGTGCATATCAATCAAGGACTCAAGAAAGAGCCAGAACGCCTAAAGTATGACTTAGCCTGTAACTTGGCTCACAAAGTGCTTCACGATGGAGATGGTCTGAAGTCAGGTCACGCCACGGGCGGTGCTGTGGGTGGATCACCAAAGAGCAGTAAGCAACGGGCGTACCGGGTTGATCCCCAGGAGATTCTATTCGCCTGGCGAGACTTCGAATGTAGTTTTTTCGCTGGTGCATTGCTTTGTCCCCGTTTGCCCTTTCGTCGTTTTGTTATTCGCGAAGCCTATGATCCGTTTGCGGCGAGCAAGGTAGAACTCACACCCGCTGTGGTCATGCGTCGTATTACGGCAGTTTCTCCTTACAAACACTGGCACTACCTGGATGCTTATCCTCCGGGTTATCTCCGTGCCGTGTATCGTGCCAACCGGGTCCCCATGCCGTTGGGGTTGATGGGTAACCCACCAGTTTGTCCCCAGTGGTCCACGGCTCGGACACTGGGTCGACCACGGAAAAAACCACTGGTACAAATTTCCGTTCCCGCCACCGAAGGCGGTAAGTCCATATTCGTGTGCAACTCTGTTTATAGCCAAGATGCAGCCAAAAATCGGCACGTGGTGACTTTAGGTGTGGACTTAGGTCCCGTGTTGGAAAGCCAAGGGCTTGATGCTGAAGGGTTGGTGGAGCGAACCTTGAGCCGTTGTCAGAACGATGGTGGGCAAGCGGAGCTTCTGGCCAAAGACCAAGTGGAAATCCAGCGTGTGGGAAGGATTCTCAATATTGGGTGGTTGGAAACCGGTTTACAAAAGCCCGTTCGAGTGATTTGTCCCGGTGCCGGTATGTGTTCACGTAAGCCAAGTTGCTTTAAATAGTCGCTTCAAAAAAAAGGGCCGGTGAATCACCGGCCCAATAGAGACATGTCCTTATTTCAGGATCAGTCACTGGAGATTTTGGCGAACTCCGGATACGCTTCTAAGCCGCACTCGGAAACATCTACACCTTCATATTCTTCTTGCTCTCCGACACGTAATCCCATAATAGCCTTGATGGCTAACCAGGCAATTAAGCTGGTGAGGCCCACCCAGACAATGATTGCACCCACACCCATAAGCTGCGGTATGAACTTGGCGCCCTCGTTTGTGATGGGTACTGCCAACAAACCCCAGATACCAACCACGCCGTGTACAGAAATTGCACCCACCGGATCGTCCACTTTAAGTACACGATCCATTGCGACGATAGAGGGAACAACAATCAGTCCACCAACCGCACCAATCACAGTTGCGATGAAGGGCGCCGGCGTTAGCGGCTCGGCCGTAATGGCAACTAAGCCTGCTAAAGCGCCGTTAAGCGCCATGGTGAGGTCGGCCTTGCCGAACCAAGCACGGGCAAAGAGTAGCGCGGCCACAAGTCCACCGGCTGCCGCCATGTTTGTATTCACAAAAACTCTAGCCACTGCATTGGCTTCTTCAACATTAGACAGCTTTAGTTCGGAACCACCGTTGAACCCAAACCAACCCAACCAAAGTATCAGCGTACCTAGAGCGGCTAACGGCATGTTGGCACCGGGTATAGCGCGGGGCTGACCATCGCTACCGTATTTGCCCTTTCTTGGTCCCAAAATAATCGCCCCGACAATGGCTGCGACACCGCCACACATATGAACGGTGCCAGAACCCGCAAAGTCAGAGAAACCAGCCGCTTTAAGAAAGCCGCCACCCCAATTCCAATAGCCTTGGATGGGATAGATAAAGCCGGTAAGGACCACGGCGAACAGAAAAAACGACCACAGTTTCATCCGTTCTGCCACGGCGCCAGACACAATGGACATGGCAGTCGCGACAAACACAACTTGGAAAAAGAAGTCCGATAGACCCGAGTAGTAGGGGGCGCCATCGGCACCGGTGACATCCACGGCAGCATTGTCGCTTCCACCTAATATACCTATTTTGGCCAGTGCTCCAAAAAAAACCCCCACAAAAGAAAAAACCGGGTAACATAATATTTTAACCCGTTAGCAA
>JBCCFQ010000529.1:0-3558 GCA_039029655.1 Pseudomonadota bacterium
CAGTTCACTCATGCTCGACAGACTACTGGAGGAGAATTTTTGTTCGATGAGGGATTTGATGAAAGTATCTTGATCGATCAATAACCCTTGGACAAAACGTTGGTCTTCTCGCCACACCTTCCTAAACATCACAAAGTGCCCGCTGTCCAGTAGATTCCAGACAAATGGATCCACTTCGCTTTCAAAGGTTCTGATAGGCAGATTGTTCAGCCTAGTGTCGGCAAACTGATCTCGCAAATCGTCTTTGGATTCCAAGGCAGTGGATTTTTCCTTGCGAGAACGTCGTTGGTTCAGATCATCGTCGGCAGCACGGTATGATAGACCGGCATCGGCCTCCTCCGCCTTTGGCGCCTCGAAAGCCGTGTCCAACTGTACGAGATCGTCTACCCGTCCCAGGCTTTGCTCGTATTGTGTCTCAGCTGGTGTGGGACTGCTCAATCGATCAAAGCCGGCTGACTCATTACTGACGGCGAGTGTGCGCGCTCCCTCATCGGCCGGCGGTTCTTCTTGCTTCAAGATTCTCCGTGTTGTGGGCCGCACAACCTCGTCCAAAGACTCCTGCCGCAGTTCAGACTCTGCAAGCGCCAATTCCAAGGGAGGCGACTCGGTAGACTCCACTAGCCGGTTCTCGGACAAGATGATTCGCACTCGCTCCAACAGTGCACGTCTTTCCGCCGCCTCCTGGTCCTCTATGCCGAATTGCTCCAATGCAACATCGGCGTCAAACACCGGGGAAGTCAATGCACCTTTTGCATCCACTTGAAAATACGCCAATGCCCCTGGAATGTTTTTACTCACTGGGTAGTTGGATAGTGGTGATCGTTGCAATATGTTGCTCTTATCGTTGCCGGCCACAACGAAAAAGCCATAATCCGCAAACGATCTTTGCTCCTCCGTCTGCATCATTTCCGCTACTTCTTGACTGATTCGCTTGGCTAAATCCAAGGCTTGGATTCGGTGATGGTGAAACGCTTCCCATCTCAGTTGTTGATAAGCCTGAAAGGTAAGCAGACCTGCTAGCAGGCTTAGGCTCATGAACAAGAAAACAAGCCAACGTCTAAAGCGAGGCAAGCTTAGGTTTTGTCCTAACTTAGCCATCGCCGCTCTGCCCCGCTAACTTCAATCGGTACCCTGCACCTCGAATTGTCACTAGATTTTGGGGTGACTTTGGGTTGGTTTCAATTTTGCGTCGAAGTTTTGCAATGTGAATATCCACGGTACGGGTATCTAGATCCAAGCCCTTGGCATAGCCCCACACTTCATGCAGCAATTCCTCCCTTGCCACCGGTCTTTCTTGATGCTTAGCCAGACACATGAGTATCTCCGTCTCACGCCTGGTGAACGCCAACTCGTCTTTACCCCGTGTGCCAGAGAGCCCGGCTAAGTCAATGGTGAGGCCATCGTGGCATTTCAAAATCACCGCCTGATCGAAGATGGATTTAGAGCGTCTAAGGACTGCCTTGATTCGAAGCAGCAGTTGCGTGACGGAGAAGGGTTTGGCTACATAGTCGTCCGCCCCTAAGGTCAGTCCTTGAATAATGTCGTCATCGCTGTTTTTTGCCGTCAGCATGATGATGGGTTGTTTGCTATCCTTGGCACGCACTTCGTTACAGATGTCAAAGCCATTTTTTGATGGCAACATGACATCCAATAGAATCAAATCGAATTGCCCAGTTAAAGCCCGATCCAAACCCTCCAGCCCATCAGCCACACCTTCTGCCTCGTAGCCATGGAACACCAATACATCCAACAACCCCGTTCGGATGGCGGCTTCGTCCTCAACAATCAGTATTCTTTCAGCATTGGCCATAACGTTATCCTGCCTCAACCTCATAAAGCGTAGCGGGATTTGAGTCGCGTATTGTAAATCTTTTGTAAAACCTGATCTCGTCTTTTTACAAAAAAGCGTCTTTTTTATCAGTGACTTAATACCTAGTCTAGCCACATTAGCAAGGCACAAGGAGATAAGACATGGCCCTGATAAACCGAGTAACCCGTTTGTTGAGCGCGGACCTGCACGCCGTATTAGATCGACTGGAAGAACCCGAAATCCTTATCCAACAAGCCATACGTGATATGGAACAGGATCTTGATGAACGAGAGTGCGGTATTCGTCTTTTGCGTCAGAAGAAAAGGCAGTTGGAGACACAGTCACAACAAACGCGAACCAGTCTGGAAGGCTTACAAGAGGAGCTTGATCTTTGCCTGGACGCCAATAATGAGGCTTTGGCCAAGACGCTCATACGAAAACGTTTAGAGGCTCAAGCGTTTTTATCCAACACGGAACAGAAATTAAATGCCTGGTCCGATGAGATCAAAGATCTCGAATCCCAGTTTCGAGACGATCAATCCCAATTAGAAGCCCTACGTCAAAAGGCAGACGCATTTAACACTGATACCGGCGTTACTGAGAATAACTGGTCCACAAGCAGCACCGTGACCGATGAAGACGTTGATGTGGCCCTTTTGAAGGAAAAGCATTTGAAATCCAGAACGAAGGGGAAAACATCATGACTCAACTCAGTGTTGGCAAAGGGATGTTGATGGGATTTCTCATTAGTGGTGCCGGGGCTATCTGCATGGCTGTATTGGGTGTTGTCTTCTCCCTGGTGCCACTGGTTAAATTTACCGCGTCCCTTTGTTGCATTTCTTACTTGCTATTTTTGGTGACGAATTCTCCCGCAAAAGTTGGCCGCTGGGTCACCGTCCTGGTCTGGGGAATCTTGACAACCGTAACTTGGTACTTCGCACCCACGTTGTTGTTCCTAAGCGTCCAGATTGGTCTGATTTGGCTAGTGCGAAGTCTGTATCACCACAACACTGTATTGGCGGCATTGTTCGATCTTCTATTGTCGGGCTTTGCATTGGCGGTCGCTGTTTGGGCTACCAGCGAAACCCACAGCGTATTTCTAGCATTGTGGAGCTTTTTTCTGGTGCAGGCCTTGTTTGTCTTAATACCCCAGAACATACACCGTTCAAACACCACCCATTCTTCTAAATCACGTTTTGACGTTGCCCAACGCACGGCCGAGGCAGCCCTAAGACGTTTGGCAAATCAATAACGAGGTACACGAAATGAAATCTAAAATTATTATGAGCTTTATTTTTTTGGCCACACTGGCGACTATTCTGTTTTTCCCAAAAGCCGATAGTCGATCGATACCAACCATCCCCCCCGAGATACCGATAGCCGGTAAAAAGGCAAAAATCGAAGTGGTTTTCGTCTTGGATACCACCAGCAGCATGAGTGGCATGATTCAGGCCGCCAAGGACAAAATTTGGTCAATCGCAAGTACCATGGCACAGGCCGACCCGGCACCGGAAATTCGTATGGGTTTGGTGGCCTTTCGTGACAAAGGCGATCGCTACGTGACTAAAAAAGTCGATTTATCAACGGACCTAGATTCTATGTACTCCACCTTGATGGACTTTCGCGCAGAAGGTGGTGGTGATGGTCCGGAGAGTGTCAATCAAGCACTGTTCGAGGCGGTCAATCACATGTCTTGGAGCCAAGATCAAGATAGCTACAAAGTGGTTTTTCTTGTTGGCGACGCCCCG
>JBCCFQ010000530.1:0-3547 GCA_039029655.1 Pseudomonadota bacterium
GCCTGACAAAACCGGCAAAAATCCTCATAAGCGTCGATTTCATGTCGTAGGTCCCGGACGATGAGTTTCACGGCGATAGCATCATCCAACAGGCCCAGTCCTGGGATGTCGTCTCTGATCAGATCTTGGGGGTCGGACAGGTAACACAGGGCGCTTCGTACTTGATCGCTTTCTTTTTTTTGTAGGCGCCAGGTTGTGTCTTCCAACATAGCGATCAAAGTTTCCACCTTGTCTAACCATTCCGCCACAAACTGGGGGACCTTCTCCCTTTGCATATTGTGTAAGACACTTTTGGCGGAGCTGATGATCTGTTTATCCGATTTGTCTTTCGCCGCCTGACTCACTCTGCGCATTTCTTTGCGCAGGGCTTTTAGATCACGGTCACTCAGTTCAAAGGTTACTTTCAAAGGCATAAGGGGATTTTATAGTTGTAGCGTGTTTTCTGCTAGCATGAGCTCATGTCAAACCTCGGGCTTATCGTTCTGGCGTCTATCGTCAGTAGTTTCATCACAGCCGCTGTCCTGATGGCTTTGATTAGGTATTGGTGGATTAGGCAAGGACGCCAACAAGTGGATGAAGAAATCGAGTTGATTGGCGAACAGCTTCAGGAGAAGGTACGTCAGGGTGTGAAGAATGGGATATCCGATGGTATTGAGGAGTTGCCAAAGGATATGGTGCGAAGCACGACTCGAACGGTAACCCAAACGGGATTGGATATCGTTGAAGAGGGAATCTCCACCTTGTTGGGTGGAAATCGCAAAAAGTAACTTAGATTGTAAAGAATTTAGACATTTCTACATCGGCATAACTGGGCTGATTCAAACCGGCGATATAGCCACAGTGACCGCCGTGGTTAGTGACTCTGATATCTAAAGCTTCGGGTCGAGCCAGTCGCGATACATCTTTTGCCGGAATGATGGGATCATCCGCCGCCAACAACACTCGTGTGGGTGTTTTTATGGTGGCTAGCACATCACCCACGAGAGCATAGCCCCGTAAGTAAGTCCTCAGATCGGGATACTCAGAGTAACGGCAGATACAATGTTCCGTAAGCTCGCTGAGACTCATCTTATCGATGTCACCAAAACTGTAATGATCTGGGAAAAGCGCCTGTTTTCGTCTTAGGGAGCGCCGCCACTTTCGCAAGAAATACCAGTTGTAGCCAAAAAACCCGTTATCTAAATGGTCCATGGTGTGCTCTGGATCCAGCACTGGGCAAACAGCAAATACCCTATGCAATCGTATTTGGTTGTTTTCCGCCTTGGCGGCTACTCGCAGAGAGAAGTTTGCACCCAGTGAAAACCCACCCAAAAAAAGGCGCCGGTTGGGGAGTGTTTGTTGGATTGCCTTGACCGCGTCGATTACTTCTTGCAGGCGACAGGAATGAAACAAATCTCGATTGAGGTCGTGGCTTGGGCCGTGATCTCTAAGATGAAGGCGAACAACATCAAAACCCTGATTGAACAAGAACCCCGCGGCGGCCCGTAAGTACATTGAGTCGGCACTGCCTTCCCATCCGTGGATCAAAATCACTAAATCGTTTTTGGCCGTGGTTGGTCTTTGAGAAATTACCGCGTGTAATTTAACGTCTTCGGGTAACAATAGTACCGCTTCCCCTCCGGCCGTCATCAAGTCTTGAGCACAATGCTCGACATAACGCTTGCGTAACCCAAGGCTTGCCAGGGTAGATTGGATGTGTCCATTCTTAAGCCAGCCAGGCGGATTAAAGTCTTGTTCAGCGTTTTGCCGAACGTACTCGCCGATATTTTGTGTGTTCATGGACAACGGAAAAACTGATCTGATTACTTAGGTGTGTTGGGCCACGCGTTTGCGCTTTTTTTGACCTCAAGTTTACCGGTGTTATTGTACGGGTCGCATTCCTGTGCATCTTGTTCAAGCAAGGTAAGCTCCCCAAGCGGCGCTTCTTTTTCGTCCTTGGGCATGGGCTTCGGCGGATTGGCTTTTTTTCGCCGGGCGAGAGGTGATTTATAAAACGGCTTCATTGTTCTTCGAATTATTGAATACAAACATAAGATATCATTAGTTTTATGCAGAGTCTAACCACTAAGATTGTGACTTCAATAGTCAGCACGGGTCTGTGTTGGGGCGTTTGCGCCACCGAAATGCTTTTGCACAACGTGCATGGGCTGACCTCGAGCAATGAGGGTCTCAAGGCCTTTACTCATTTACACGTTTCTGAGTCCGGAAAAATTGTTGCCGTCGGTGACGATCTTGACGTGCCAAAAGACGTACAACGCGTGGATGGCGGTGGCGCCTGGGTGTTGCCAGGATTAATTGACTCCCACGGCCACATTATGAGTCTTGGCAGGGCATTTACTCGAGTGGATCTGGTGGGAACTCGCACTAAAGACGAGGCCCTGAGTCGTGTGGCTGCGTTTGCAGAGCGTAACCCTGGCAGGGGCTGGATTACAGGTCGTGGTTGGAATCAGGTGTTGTGGGACATCAAGCAATTCCCAACAGCCGGTGATCTGGATGGGCTGAGTATTGAGCAACCGATATTCCTGGGCCGCATCGATGGTCATGCTGCATGGGCAAACAGTGCTGCGTTAGCCCAGGCGGGCATCGATAATGATACGCCTGATCCCAGGGGTGGTGAGATTCTCAGGGACGCCAAGGGCAGGGCGACAGGCATTTTGGTTGACGCTGCTATGGATTTGGTCACGCGACACATACCACCCCCAGGTCCGAAAGAGGAGGAGCAAGCCTTGACCTTGGCCTTGAAACATCTGGCAGAGGTGGGGTTGACCAGTGTGCATGATGCGGGTGTAACAGCGGAAGAAGTGGGATTGTTTAAGCGATTCGCCGACGAGGGTCGGCTTACCTTAAGGGTTTATGCCATGTTATCCGGTGCCGGTGAGCAGCTGGACGCTTTCGACGAACCACTGATTGGTTATGCGGATGACTTGGTCACGGTGCGAAGTATTAAGCTCTATCAGGATGGTGCGTTGGGTAGTCGAGGTGCTGCACTGATCCAGCCTTATACCGATCGACGGGATACCAAGGGATTGGCCTTCAATAGCGGCCAGGAATTGCAAGGTATGGTAAGCAAAGCGGTGTCCAAGGGGTTTCAGGTCAATATCCATGCCATTGGTGACGCAGCCAATCGACGAGTCTTGGATGCTTTCGAGGCGTTGAGCAGCGATGAGTCTTACCAGATGCGACACAGAATTGAGCATGCCCAGATCATCACGCTGGGAGACATCCCTCGACTGGCCAAGTTGGGTGTCATCGCCTCCATGCAGCCCATCCACGCCACCAGCGACATGAACATGGCGGTGGATCGCTTGGGTAATGAGCGGATACTGGGGGGGTATGCTTGGCGCCGTATCTTGAATACGGGTGCCATTATTGCTTCAGGGTCCGATTTTCCTGTGGAACCCGCCAATCCTTTTTTTGGTTTATATGCTGCCGTGAGTCGTCAAGATCAGGACGGCTGGCCAGCGGAAGGCTGGTATGCGGATCAAGCCATGACCCGGGCCGAAGCCCTACATTCCTTTACTCTTAGCGGTGCCTATGCCGCTCATCA
>JBCCFQ010000531.1:0-3542 GCA_039029655.1 Pseudomonadota bacterium
CGTTCAATCCTTTGCCAGCTGGATTCATCGAGTTGCTTTAGGGCATCGATCAAGATGTCAATGCCCTTATTGATATGCCATCGACCAAGGAAAAGCAAGCGGTACGGCGGTTGGGTCCTCATACTTTTCATTTCATCGCTCGAAAACTGTCGCGTACTGGGCAAAAAATTGACATTTCGTTTGGCAATTTTTTCAGTATCGTCTGCAAGCTGATACCCATCCGAGTAGCAGTGAATGGCATCTCTCAGCACTTTTGCTAGATAGCCTCTCAAGATCGGGATGCGGCCGAGGCCCCATATGTCACTCCCAAGCGTCCACACCGAGTAAGGAATACCCGTTCGCAAGCTCGTCCGCCTAGCCCAATGCCCAGATGGTAGAGCCCACAGCGCCAGTATGTGATCAACCCGTCCATATCCGACTGCCGCATCAAGTGCTCTTTGGCCTGATTTCTGCACTTTCACGATAGCAATCTGATGATCCGGCCGCCAAACTTTCAACGTTGAAAGAGGAAAGTCAGGTGTACTGTAGCGGTAGATTTCAATGGCTTCTCCCCGATCTTCTATGGTGTTAATCGAACCTGGGGCGATGACTCGAACATCCAACCACTCACTCAGTGCCGCTGCCAGGTCAGCCACAAACACACCAGCAGCCTCACTGCCATCGTTCTTGATCGGATAGGAAGTGGTTATCAGTGCAAGTGAAGGACGAGTGCTCACTTGGTCCTCGCTTTTGCGCGAAGGCCAGCACTGAGGTTAGACCAGTTGGGAGTGACTTTTTCGAGCACCCATGCCCCAAGATTTATCAGAGGAATCGCCGCTATCAGTAACGGCATCAATATAACGCTCGGTTGGCGTTTCTGGAAAGCCTTGTGCATTGCGCCACTGATTGCAAGCGCCGCAATTAATCCTGCACTCGCACTACTGCTCAGCGTATTGTCCAATTCCTCAATGATAAAACCTGATTCCTCGAGTTCTCTTTGCAGCCCGAATGCAGTGTAACGTTGAAAGTCGTAAGGGGCATCATGTAATGGATATAAAAAAGGCAGGCTGAGCAACAGCGTTCCGCCAGGCTTGAGCACTCGTTGAATCTCTTCAAGAGCTCTTCTCGGCTCTTCCAAATGTTCTAGTACTTCCAGAAGAATAACAGTATCTACTGAACCATCTTGAAAGGGGAGGCAGGACGCGTTACCGAAAAGATCGGGCTGAGCCTGGTATAGATTCTGGCCAGTCGCCGGGTAATCCAACGCAATGTATTGGACCGAAGCATCAAGATGTTTCTCGATCCAGCGATCTGCAGCACCGATATCGAGGACCTGTCCTTTACAGTTTTCCTTGACCCAACAAGCCATCTTCTCAGGAGAGCCGAGCAGCCACTGTGGATGGATGGGCATGCATCTCAATCGGTCTGCCCATCGTCGCAAGCGGCTTGAAGACATGAGTTGGTAATCTAATGTGTCAGTCGGCTGAATTACTGTACAACAAGGAGGTGATTTGTTCGGAGATCAAACCAATCAAAAAAACAATGACTGCCGCACTCAGCAACAGCAGACTCATATTGGTGAATCGCCCCATCGTAAAGAAGGTATATCCGTAATAACCGAGTCCGAGCAGGAAAAAGACGCCCGCGGTTGGAACAAACAATTTTAGGGGAGAATACAGCGTTGCGATCTTGAAAATGATCAACAGAAAGCGCAATCCGTCGCGTAATGGCCGGATGTGACTCTTGCCCTTTCTTTTTTTGGCTTCAATACCCACGAAGGTGAGCGGATATCCCGATCGGATAAACGCCATCGTAATGGTCGTTGGGTAAGAAAATCCGTTAGGCAGCAGATAGATGAACTCGCAAAACTTCTTGGCATGAACAGCTCTGAAGCCAGAAGTTAAATCCGGTATCGTCTTGCCTGTCATCAATGTGGCAATGACGTTGTATAAGCCATTTGCAGCCAGCCGTGCGGAATTGGCATGCGAAGAAGAAGAGCGCGCACCGATCGCCATCGAGTAGCCCGAGGCGATTTGTTCCAGCAAACGTGGAATATCTTCTGGATCATGCTGACCATCGCCATCCAGAAAAACGAACACGTCCCCTTTCGCCGCCCGTGCGCCACTCTTGATCGCCGCACCATTGCCCAGACTTTGCGGATGAGTAATTACTTCGGCTCCAGACTGTTCAGCCAACCGAGCAGTATCGTCGCTGGAACCATCATCAACTACGAGTATTTGAGCATCCGGATAGTCGGTGCGGATCTTGCTTACTACGCCACCAATACTTAGCGCTTCGTTTTTCGCCGGGATGATGAATGATAAGTCCATGAAAACCTTTATGATTTCTTGTTTTTTACCGCAACCGCACCAACTTAACCGGAGCAAGTTTCATTGCAAATTTGGTTGTGTTCAGTGTTTTGCATCGCCATTACAATATCAGTATATTTATGCGAGCACACACCCATGTCAAGCAGTGCCTCCTTGCCTAACTTCGCGGACATCAAAATCGGTGTCATAGGTCTTGGATATGTCGGCCTGCCACTGGCCGTCGAGTTCAGCAAACAATACCCGGTGATTGGATTCGACATTAATCAAGATCGAATTGATCGCTTGCAGGATGGTCATGACTCGACGCTGGAAGTGAGTCATCAGGATCTAAGCGAGGCGACAGTTCTGCAGCTCAGTTCCGATACTGACGATTTACGCGATTGCAACGTGTTTGTCGTAACCGTTCCCACACCAATTGATACGGCAAGACGGCCCGATTTGCGGCCGTTGATCAGCGCAAGTATTACTGTGGGCAAGATGCTAAAACGAGGCGATACTGTGATTTACGAATCTACAGTGTATCCCGGCTGTACTGAAAATGACTGCGCCCCGATTCTGGAACGGGAATCCGGTCTACGTTGTCTCCGACAAGCTAGCTCTAGTGAACATGGGGTAGCAGGTCATAGTCCCAGTGATGTGAATGCGCCCTGCTTCTACCTCGGCTACAGCCCCGAGCGCATTAATCCGGGTGATAAAAAGCATCGCTTGCCCGATATCGTCAAGATCACTTCTGGGAGCACCCCGGAAGCCGCTGAGTTTGTCGACCGACTGTATTCCAGCATCATAAAGGCTGGTACCTACCGCGCATCCAGCATTCAGATAGCCGAAGCCGCTAAGGTGATCGAAAACACTCAACGTGATGTCAATATCGGGCTCATCAATGAATTAGCCATGCTTTTTTCACGCATGAATATTGATACTGGCGAAGTGCTTGAAGCAGCCGGCACCAAGTGGAATTTCTTGCCATTCAAACCCGGATTGGTCGGTGGCCATTGTCTTGGTGTGGATCCGTATTATTTAACCCACAAAGCCCAGCAGATCGGATTTCACCCGCAAATGATCCTAGCCGGCAGGAGAACGAACGACGTAGTGGACAATGTGAAGATTGGATCAGTAATTACAGCAACAGACTTCTCAGATGGAACAACAATGTTATAGAGCAAATTAAGCCATGTTTCTAGAGAGAAAGCTAGTGTATTATTATTTGTAAAAATACAGATGAGAGAGAATGGA
>JBCCFQ010000532.1:0-3537 GCA_039029655.1 Pseudomonadota bacterium
CAACGCCAGAGAATTCGAGAGCGCTATAAAAACTTGACTCCGGAGCAACGTCAAGAATTGCGTGAGCGAATGGATCGTGTCCGGGATCGCGTTCGTGAGATGACTCCTGAGCAGCGTCGCCGTCTGCGTGAGCGAGCCAGGCGAGACCGTCCACGTCGGTCAAATTAATTTCCCGTAATTTTCCCATTATTCGACCGAAACACGTGTAGTTTGTGACGGTTGTGGCATAATTCGCCCGACGGTTAAAACCATGCTGCAATCACTATCGCAACAAGTGTTAAGGGTTGATGTATCCGGCATGCCGCTGGAATGGATCGACTATAGGGACGCTGTTCGTCTATACCATACCGAACAGGTTTCATACGTGTGTGGGTCAACCTTGTATCGCCTACACGGTGGTATATGTGCTCGCACCGGAAAACGCAGCATATTGGATGTTAATTCCATCGTTGCCACTATGGGTCACGCCAAAATCTTAGACAAGACTGGTAGTGACTACAGCCCGCCGCTAAATAATCAAACCTTGTTCAAGCGTGATGACTACTATTGCCTATATTGCGGATTGCGATTTCTGGCCAGAGATCTGTCCAGGGATCATGTTACTCCATTGAGTCAGGGCGGCGCCGATCTTTGGACAAATGTGGTTACCGCATGCCGAAGGTGCAATAACCACAAAGCTGGTTTTTCGCCCGAACAGGCCAATATGCAATTGTTGGCAGTCCCATTTACCCCCACATATGCGGAGTATATCTACCTCAAAGGTAGACGAGTGCTTGCAGATCAAATGGAGTTTCTAAAAGTGCACTTCCCCCGCACTAGCCCTTTAAGATCCAGGCTAAATTCCATCCAGGACTCTGAATTCGACTAATCACATTCTTACTGCCTCATTAGCTCTTCCATAGACTGTCGTCTAAATCCTTCTGGAACCGAAATTGGCGGTAGGCTGTCTGTAGAAATCGACGCAACTTCATTGGATTCGTTGGTGGACAGATCTGTATAGATAATTGGAATGCCGCCCAACTCGTCAAAGTCCATTTCTCCGAGGTTTGAGCTTTGAGAAAACGGTAAAGACTCGGCCAATTCACGCATTGTGTTCATGGCGCTTTGAAGTACTGCGATATCACTTCGGGGAACGCCGGTTTCGCCAGCACTTGCCACACACACTCGAGACTCAGGTTGGCCGTTGGCTAATAACTCCTTAACTTCGCATTTGTAACCGGCGGCTTCGCCTTTTTGACCGGTATCACGCACGCTGTATGTGACTTTTTCCGGCTCCACCATTTGAGGCATACGCTGCTTCATCATTTGTTTAACCATCTCTCGCTGTTCCGGCGGAATGTCCGCGAGCTGCGCCTCAATTTGGGCCTGCATCGCATTCATGTTTTTTTTCAGCGATTCTTTCTCGATGACCATGTAAGTTTTTTCTCGATGGTCCACCGCCACAAACTCCGAATTCCCTTCTTTGAACTGCATCTCGTTCATGTTGTCACCCATGGCGACTGCACCCCCGGTAATCTTCATAAACGTGCCATCGCTAAACTCAATATGGGTGTCCGCTAAAGCTAACCCTGGTAGCGTGAACACCAATATGCTAAGAAACTGTTTCAACATGAGATCCCTCCGGGGATGATTCTTTGGTTTACTTAATCTTATTACGAATGCAATGACATTTGAAAATCGCGGTCGTACCCATACCTACTTAGTTGATGCCAGCGTCTACATTTTTAGAGCGTTCTTTTCCTTGCCATCTTCCTTAACGAATAATGAAGGTAGACCAATCAACGCTTTATATGGGTTTTGTCGATTCATTATCGAGTTGTTACAAAACCACAAACCCACGGCAATCGCAGTAGCCTTTGACGAAAGTCTGACCACTTCTTTTCGCAACGAGATTTATCCCCCCTATAAGGCCAATCGAGACGAACCTCCAGACGAACTCATCTGGCAGCTGAGTTTATGTAGGCGCTTCACCGAGTTGGCCGGTATTGCAAGCTTCGCAAGCCCAGTCTACGAAGCGGACGACATCATAGGTGCCTTAGCGGCACAGCTACATAGGCGCGGCAAGTCCGCAGTCATCGTCACCAGAGATAAGGATTTATTGCAGCTTTTGCAACCGGGTGATTTCTATCTGGATTACGCGGCCACTAAGTGGATAGGTTACGAGAACGTAAAGGGCCACATTGGTGTTAGAGCTGAACAGGTTGCGGAATTTTTAGCGCTTACTGGAGACTCTGTGGACAACATTCCCGGTGTACCGGGTATTGGCAAAAAGACCGCCGCCGCGATTTTGGATGCATTCGAGACTATTGCTGAGGCCAAGAGTAATCCGACTCAACTGGCTGCCCTTGGCTTTCGCGGTGCCAAAAAAATTCCAGAAAAACTTGATAACCACCAAGAAGACATCGCGTTGGCGCTGAGTCTGACTCAGATACCTCAATCCATAGACATGGATTTGCCCTTAGAGTCTTTGGTTCTGAACACCATTGACAAGAACAAACTACAAGTATTCATGAATGAACTGGGTGTTGGTAAACAAATGCGTACTGCCATCAACAATCTCTAACAATGAATGTAAAGTGGCTTGAGAATCTCTTGCAAAGTTCTGGATACCTAATTCAGGCTGAACCCACTTGTTTGTCCCAGGATGCAAGTCGTTCCACATGGAAGATCACGACAAATTCTGGCTTGTTGTTTGCAAAAGTGAGCGCCAGTGACAAAAGTCTTGTTGCAGAAAAGCAAGGTCTGGACCGCATAAGAAAAAGCAGGTCAGTAAGGGTTCCAGACCTACTGGAACTTGTCACTGTTGAAAACGCATCGTGCGCTTTATTTGAATGGTTAAGCCTCGATGCTAAAACTGTCGAGTCCGCCGCTATCCTAGGTTCTCAATTGGCAATGATGCATCAAACCATCAGCACTTTTTGCGGATTGGAAACAGACAATTTTATTGGTGCCAATATTCAAACGAATCGACTAAGTGATAATTGGCCAGCGTTTTTTTGCGACTATCGACTAAAACCTCAGTTTCAGCAGGCAGCTCAGAATGGCTTGGCTACAACAGATTACGATGCTGGGATGCTTCTGTTGCGTGAGATACATCACTTTTTTGACGGTTACCAACCAGAATTTTCCCTACTCCATGGGGATCTGTGGGGTGGCAATTGGGGCACATTGATAACCGGTGAACCGGTTATCTTCGATCCGGCGAGTTACTATGGCGACCGCGAAACGGATTTAGCCATGACGGAATTGTTTGGCGGGTTTGATGGATCGTTTTACTCGGCCTATAGGGAAGCTTGGCCCTTGGACGATGGATATGAAACGCGTCGGGACCTGTACAACCTGTATCATGTCCTAAATCATTTCAATTTGTTCGGTGCTGGTTATCAAGGACAGGTCTCCAGACTTATTCAGCAGTTGGGTGCCTAGCCCGGGTTTTCGTGGACACGCGCGAGGGCGCGTGCAGCGAGGCCGGCGACATCGTCCAGCCGATCGAAGCCGGGTTGCTCGACCCTGCCGACATCGCCGGCGATCTCTACG
>JBCCFQ010000533.1:0-3535 GCA_039029655.1 Pseudomonadota bacterium
AATTGTCGGCGGGTGTAGCGCAAGCGGAAACCCTGAATGAATTGTTACGACATAGTGATGCGGTAACCATTCATGTGCCTTTGGTTGATGAGACCCGAGGTATTATTAACAGTGAACGTCTTGCTCAACTTGATGATGAGGCTATATTGCTTAATTTTTCCCGTGGCGCCATTGTGGATGAAGCCGCAGTCATTGACGCTTTGGATAAGAATGCACTCAAGGCATATATTTGTGATTTTCCAAGCGAAAAGTTGCGCTCCCATCCCAAGGTAACCAGTCTTCCGCATTTGGGCGCTTCCACTTTCGAAGCAGAGGACAATTGTGCGGTGATGGTGGCGGAGCATTTAAAGGATTATCTGGAGCAAGGAAACGTGCGCCATTCAGTGAATTTTCCCGAGGCGGTGATGCCTCGTGGTGAAGGGGTTCGCGTCACTATCGCCAATGCGAACGTTCCAAACATGGTTGGTCAGATTTCAACCTGCCTAGCGAAAGCGAATTTAAATATCATAGACATGTTGAACAAATCCCAGGGCGACCTAGCCTATACCTTGGTTGATGTGGATCAAGCGATACCTCAACAAACCCTTGACCAACTTAACGCCATCGACGGCGTTTTGCGCGTTCGGTTTATGAATGGTGAGAATAATGCAAATAGATAAACTGGCAGCACCCGGTGTCCGGGATTTGGTGCCCTATAAACCCGGTAAGCCCACGTCGGAACTGGAGCGTGAGCTGGGCATTACGGACATTACAAAACTGGCATCCAATGAAAACCCCTTGGGTCCGGGTCAACGAGCAAAACGGGCCATTGCAGCCAACTTGGAGCAACTGGGATTTTACCCCGACGGTGGTTCATACGAACTCACTCAGGCCTTAGCAAGAAAACACGCGGTTGAGGCAAATTGGATCACCTGTGGCAACGGCTCAAATGATGTGCTGGTTATGTTGGCGGAGAGCTTTTTAACGCCAAATGATTCAGTGGTGATGTCTCAGTTCTCCTTTGCAGTTTACTACCTCGCCACACAGGCTGTAGGCGCTCGGGCCATAGTCGTGCCGGCAAACTCACCGGAACACGACATGCCCTACGGGCATGACTTGGACGGACTGAGAACCGCCATACAAGAAAATACAAAAATTGTTTTTATTGCCAACCCTAATAATCCCACGGGCACTTGGGTTTCTGGACAGGCCTTGAGAGAGTTTCTAGAGGGTGTTCCTGGGGATGTCTTGGTGGTGATCGATCAAGCCTACGTGGAGTATGCCACGGCGCCGGATTACGTGGATGTGGCGACTTGGGTTAAAGAATTTCCCAACCTGGTTGTGACCCATACGTTCTCCAAGATACATGGTCTCGCCGCGCTGCGGTCTGGCTATTCCATTTCCCGGCCAGACGTGGCCGATTACCTCAATCGTGTGCGACAGCCGTTCAACGTGAACACCCTAGCCCAGGCTGCAAGCCTGGCAGCCCTAGACGATGAGGAACATGTTGAGCGCTCGCGGGCAGTTAATGCTGAAGGCATTGCCATGTTGAGCGAGTTGTGCGATGAAATGGGATTGAGTTACGCCCCGTCCATGTGCAATTTCTTACTCGTGGACTTTGGAAAACCGGCACAACCGGTGTTTGACGAGCTACTCAAACTGGGTGTCATCGTGAGACCAGTAGACAATTACGGTCTGCCAAATCATTTGCGAATATCCACGGGTACGCTTAAGCAAAACCAGGTGTTGATTGAAGCGTTACGCCGGATCTTGAGCTAGCGTGGATTTCTTAGTTAACCCCGGTAACACCATTGTTGGGGACGTTACCGTGCCGGGTGACAAATCTATTTCCCATCGTGGTTTAATCTTTGGCGCGTTGGCCGAGGGTGAAACGCGGATTGAAGGCATGTTGGACGGTGCAGATTGCAAGGCCACAGCGCAGGTGCTTTCACAACTCGGTGTCAACATTGATTGGCAGAATAAATCGGTGGTGGTGGAGGGAGTGGGTTTACACGGCCTCACCGGCAGCACATCCAGTTTTGACTTTGGAAATTCCGGAACGTCCATTCGCCTGTTTTCTGGGTTGTTGTCGGCGCAAGACTTTGAGTCCAGCCTTACCGGCGATGAGTCCTTGTGCAAACGACCCATGACTCGCGTGTCTAAACCACTTACCCAGATGGGTGCCGACATTGAGACCACTGATGGGGCACCGCCGCTACATATTCGTCCGGCCTCTGAACTGAGGGGGATAGACTACGAGATGCCTATTGCCAGTGCCCAGGTTAAGTCGGCTTTGTTATTGGCGGGCCTGTATGCGGCCGGGTCGACTCGTGTCCACGAGCCTGGGGTGACCCGGGACCATAGCGAACGCATGCTGCGTCGCATGGGCGCCAACGTAAATAGTCGGCCAGGTGTGGTGGAGATCGTTCGGACCGACCGCCTAAGCGGTAGTGACTTTTTGGTCCCTGGAGATTTTTCCTCGGCGGCGTTTCCTATGGTAGCGGCCCTCACTTCCAAAGCTGGACACGTTGTGCTCCGCAACGTGGGGGTTAACCCCACCCGTACTGGCCTGCTTTCGGCTTTGGAGCAGATGGGGGGCAAGATTAGCCTGCAAAATCTGCGGGAATCCGCCGGTGAGCCGGTGGCGGACATCCAGGTGTGGGGTTCGAAACTCAGGGGGATTGAGCTAGATCCTAGGCTGGTTCCACTCATGATTGACGAATTTCCTATACTGTTTGTGGCCAGCGCCCTGGCAGAGGGGGTCAGCCAGTTCTCAGGTCTGGCGGAGCTTAGAACCAAAGAGAGCGATCGAATCGCCAGTATGGAGGCGGGTCTTCGAGCCCTTGGCGTGTCGTGCCGATCCACCGAGGACAGCGTCACCATTGAAGGAGGGCGGCCAACGGGTGGTCGCGTGGACAGTTTTAGCGACCACAGAATTGCTATGGCGTTTTCGGTATTGGCGAATTCCTGCACCGATGGGGTTACCATCGTTGACACAAAGAACGTGGGAACCTCGTTTCCCGAATTTCTTCCACTGATGTCCGAGTTAGCACTGGCGATCGAAAAAGCTGATGAATAACAAAGAGATACCAATCTTAACCATAGATGGTCCCAGCGGCTCAGGAAAAGGCACCATCTCTCGCTCAGTGGCGGGACAACTGGGCTGGCACTTGCTGGACAGCGGCGCTTTGTATCGCTTGGTGGCATGGTCTGCACATCAGACAGAAGTACCCCGGAAGTGGTCTCCCCAGCTAGAACGGGTGGTACTGGATCTCAACGTTAGGTTTGAAAGTGATGAGCAGGGCGATGAGCGAATCTTGCTAGACGACCAAGACGTTACATTTAACATAAGAACGGAGGATTGCGGCCACATGGCCAGCGAGGTGGCGGTGATACCGGAGGTCAGGCTGGCCTTGGTGCAGCTGCAAAGGAATTTCCAACAGCCACCGGGTTTGGTGGCAGATGGTCGAGACATGGGAACCGTCATTTTCCCCGAGGCAAAGGTCAAAATTTTTCTCACAGCGAATCCTGAGGAGCGGGCGCAAAGACGCTATAA
>JBCCFQ010000534.1:0-3532 GCA_039029655.1 Pseudomonadota bacterium
AAACAAGGGGTCTCCTAATCCATTGCGCAGCTTGTCCAAGATATGACTGACAGTAGACTGAGTGAGGTCCAATCGCTGTGCTGCTTTTGAGACGGACATTTCCTCGAATACCACGAGAAAGACTCGCAAGCTACGGCCATCTAACGCCATCAAATCGATATTTTGCATAGATAATATTCAAATAAATCAGTTTATTCGAATAGTACTCTTATTGATAATTCATAGCCATACCAGGATTTCGATCTTTTGGACTCGAGATTTTTTCATGGCTCAGCGCCCTAGATGGCAGCTTGCTAATTCGGTTCGGCGCATAACCAAAGACACCGGCCAGGGGGATTCAATGTACGCAAAAATCGCAAAATCATCGCGCATCACCGCGTTAGTGTTGATATGTCTAAATCCATTCACAGCCCATGCACAACTTGAAGAAATAACGGTGACTGCGACACGACGCATTGAAACCTTAGAGAGTGTCCCGGTTTCGGTTTCTGCTGTCTCTGGTGAGTCCATGCAGCAAGAAGGCATTGTTGATATGGCAGATGTGTCTCTTTTTATCCCAAACTTCGAAGTTTCCGATGCCAGCATACTGCCTAACTTGTACGTGCGTGGTATAGGGTCGGGCACGACGCACTCCATCGAACAATCTGTAGGACGTTTCATTGATGACATATACATCGGTCGAGCGGCGATAAATCTGCATAGCTTCATGGATGTATCCAACGTCCAAGTGCTTCGGGGACCCCAAGGCACTTTGTTTGGGAAGAATACTTTGGGCGGTGCAGTGATTCTCCAGACGAACAATCCCACCGATGAGTTTGAAGCTGGCTTGAATCTCTCCTACGGGGCGTACTCCACCACAGGAAGTCGCAGCAAGGTGGAGGGGTTTTTGTCCGGACCGTTGTCCGAGACTTTTGGCGCACGCCTTGCATTTCAATATAGCGATCGGGATGGCTACATCGAAAATCTTTTGTCAGGCCCCGACGGTGGCACCCGAGAAGACTGGGGTGTTCGCGCGAAGTTTCAGTGGGACTTCAGCGATAACACGACCGTTAACCTCAAGTTAGAACATCAAGAATACCAAGAAGATGGCCAAACTCCTTCTGAAACGGTCAGCTCCAACGGCGACAGCAGCGCTGGCGCTGCGGGCTTGTTCCAAAACGTGGTTCCATCGTTCTCATTTGGTAGGAGATGGGAGAGTTATATTGATTGCACCGCAACTTTTGGCCCAGACAACTCAACATTTTGTCCAGATCGGGATCAAGACTCGCAAAATATTACGCTAAAGATTGATCACGACTTCAGTGAGATTGGAACCCTATCGTCCATTACTGGGCTTCAAGACTATGAATACGTGCACAACTTTGTGGCGATTGATCAAGGTATTGTGGGTGGCGCGTTGCGAGCAACAAGAGCCGAGACCTTCGATGGATTTAGTCAAGAGTTCAGATTTACCTCAGAAGTCTATGAAAAATACGACTACATTTTGGGTGTGTACTACGAAGACAGTGAGTTAGAGCGGTTACAGCCCTCTGACTTCAACGTCAATGTGTTTGTGGGTGCGCCACCGCCACCGAGCGGCAACTCGGCAATTGACGGCGGTCCTCCTTACTTTACTGAGCGAGAAGACTGGGTTCAAAACACAGAAACTCTGGCGGCCTTTGGACAGTTACGCTGGAATTTTTCAGATACTTTTTCGGCGGTTGTTGGTGGGCGTTGGGCAACAGAGGACAAGGATTTTCGTTTCGAGCTCGCGACGGTTGCACTCCAATCCAATCCAAACACAGTCATCGACGAGCTGTTCTTAGAAGATCGTTCCGAAACCGAGTTCACACCGTCCCTAACTCTACAATGGGAGGCCACCGGCGACGTGATGCTTTATGGCACGGTGTCGCGCGGACACAAGACCGGCGGGTTTAGTGATCGATTGCAAGATCCCTTGAACTTTGACGCCGAAACCAACACCAATGTTGAGCTCGGACTCAAGGGTCTTTGGTTAGACGGAACGGTGTCGGCAAATGTTGCCGTCTATCACATGAGTATTGAGGATTTGCAAGTTGCTCGTGCGCTGCCGGGGCCTAGCATTTCCTTTGAAGTACGAAACGCTGCAGAAGCGACCAGCCAAGGAGTCGAGTTTGATGGACGTTGGTTGATCAACGATGCTTGGACACTTGGTGGAAATCTAGCCTATACCGACGCGACCTATGATGATTTTCCTGGCGCTAATGCAAGCTGTCCGCCAGTTGGTGGTTCCATCGAGAATGGTTTGTGTAATTATGCTGGCATCCCATTGATTTATGCGCCGGAGTGGAAGGGCGCTGTCTATTTAGACTATTCAGCCACAGACTCTGTAGGTGGTTGGAGCTTGGATGCCCAAGTCAGTGCGACTTTCTCATCCGAGTACTATCCGGAACTCAACTACATTGAAACTTTGAGACAGGACAGCTACTCGTTGTGGAATGCGAACGTTCGACTGACGTCTCCCGATGAACGTTACACCCTGGCGTTAATCGGTAGAAATTTAACCGAAGAATACGTTATCGCATGGGGATTGCAGGCCGGGTTTACTGAGTATGTGGCGCCAAATCCACCTCGCGAAATTTCAGCTCAGTTCACTGTTCGCTTCTAACCGAAACTGAGGCCGATAGCTATGCTAAAAGGAAAAAGGATCGTCGTCACTGGCGCTGCCTCCGGTATCGGCGCGGCGGCATCGGAGTTGTTTGTCTCTCAGGGTGCGGTCGTCACCAAGCTGGATCGCACGCCCATTGATGATGACGGTGATAATTTCGTGGTGGATCTTGCCGATCCCGCCTCTATAGATAAGGTTGTCAACGAATTGACCAGTGGAATTGATGCACTGTGCAATGTCGCGGGAGTACCGCCTACCGCGCCCAGAGACACGGTGCTTAAGGTCAACTTTCTAGGTTTGCGTCGTTTAACGGAAGGACTTATTCCAAAACTGAATGATCACGCATCCATTGTGAACGTTGCTTCCCTCGCAGGTATTGGTTGGCCTGATAATGCGGCGCACGCGCGCCGCTTCATCGACAGCGCTGATTTTTCCACTGTTAACACTCTGTGCGATGAACTCGGCATCGAAGGCGCTGGAAGCTACTTCTTCTCCAAAGAAGTGCTTATCGCGTGGACCCTGCAGAACAGGTGGGCTTGGCGGGATCGTGGGATACGCATGAATTGTGTGAGCCCGGGACCGGTCGAGACACCGATCCTGAAAAATTTCATCGAAACCCTGGGTGATCGGGCCGCGGAAGATATGGCGGTCATGGACCGAGCGGGTACCCCGAATGACATTGCGCCTATATTGGCATTTTTCTGTAGCGATGCCAGTCGCTGGATACGCGGTGCGAACTTATTCACGTATGGGGGCATGCACGCGCACATTTATTCGCAGCAACACAATCTCTAAGCAGTGTTGGTATGAGAAAAGATACCGTTCAGTCTTTCGACCTTTTTATCGATGGTGCTTACCGTGCCTCAACAACAAACAAATATGCTGAGGTTCTTAACCCAGCGACCA
>JBCCFQ010000535.1:0-3530 GCA_039029655.1 Pseudomonadota bacterium
CACCAATATAGTCGTACTTCTTTCCGTCTTCCTCGGGGCTTAAGGAGACGCCATCTTTGCCTTCCTCTGCTGGAATCAGGTCCGCATCGTAGTGAATGGAAACAATGGTGACCCCGGCCTTTGCCGCCGCTCTCAAAACGTCATCGTACTGGGCATAGGCAGCATCAAAAACTTCCTTGTTGTTGATGTCGCCGTCAATGGTCATGTCTTCCACATTCAGTGTATGAGTCTTCAACCCCCGCGCTTCGAGCTTCTCATTCAGGCGCACCAAGGTAGGATCAATGAAGCGACGTTCTTCATCATTGGCGCCTGCGGTGGACAAGTTTAGATGTTGAGGCAAGGTATGGTCAGAAACCAGCAGCACATCCGTGGACTGCATTCGATGTAAATCGTCTTTGATGCTCCTGATTTTTGGATCCGTGGGGGAAACGCAGCCAACCAATAGGAAGCTTAAGAACACGAGGGATTTGGGCAAAGCGAACAAGACTATGCTTTCCCAAAAAATCGTTCGCGAACTCGAAGGGCGATGACTATGCCCAAAATCACATAAACAATCGGACCCAAGTACAGCGCCGCGAACATAGCAGTTTCGTTGATTTGGAAACCACCATGACTCATACCGAAACCCATAGTCGCAAAAGTGCCAAAGCCCCAAATGAGTCCGTAAAGACAAGAGCCCACCATCCATAACCATGCTGGCGCCGGCTGCCCTAGCTCTGGGTTCTTGGCGGCGGACTCTTTGGCACTACGAAGCAGTAGGGACATGTAGGTAAATACGCCGGCACAGGCCAACAAAAGTCCCATCAGGGAAAAGGTTAACAACTTCACAATGGTGTCTTCGGACATGGGTGTTGATCCTAACGGCTTGGCTTAAGCCTTTCAGGGGAAATTTACTTTACATCCATCAATTAATAACATATTATAAATTTTGTTATTAACAAAAATTCGAAAATGTCATGACTCCCAGACCATCTCGATTGCCGCCAGATGAGCAGATTGCAGAAATCATAGACGCGGCGGCGAGTTATTTGTCTGAAACCTCCTTTGAGCAGTTTCGATTAGTAGAACTCGCCAAAACGCTGGGTATGTCCCACAGCAACATCTATCGCTTCTTCAAATCAAAAGAGGATCTGTTCGACGCCGTCGTGGATCGATGGCTCGAAGAGTCCCGTCTTCTCATTGGCAAGACCTTGGAGCTTGATCTGGAGGCTTTCGACAAGTTGGTCGCAATGTTGCTGGCCATACACCAGTCCTCCAGAGACAAACTCTCAAACGATCCAAGCGGATTCGAGCTCTACCAGCATATGTGGTCTAGCCGTGCAGAGGCCGCCGAGAAACATCGGAAATTCATTGTTTCCCACGGCATAGCGCTGATCAAACGCGCCATCGAAGAAGAATCCCTCGTGTCATTGGATCCGGTAAAGGCTGCGTTATTGATACAGGCGGCAACCACCAAGTTCATGACACCGGTCTTCGTGAAGGAATCGTTGCACGAAGATACGAGCACACAACTCCAAGTCGTGCTCAGAGCCCTTATTTTCTATTTCCGCAGTCAGCCAGACAGCTTGTCTGAATCGTGAGGTCACCATGGGAAAACTGATTCTGATTACTTTGTTCTTGAGCTTTGCACTCGGGCAAAACGTACACGCTACCGCTTCAATCGAAGGCCGCTATTGGACCGATGACCGAAAAGGCATCATCGAAATGTATCTCGAAGGAGAGGAGATCAAAGGCCGGATTTTGTGGCGCTCATCACCGCTTCTAGACAGTAAAAACCCCGATCCAGGTCTGCGTGGCCGATCAGTGATCGGGGTTACTTTCCTGACAGGATTCACAGAGAAAGGCGATGCGTGGAAGGGCGGCCGAGTTTACTCACCCGACAACGGGCGTACCTACCGAGGCAAACTCTGGCTGGAGGACGACGGTCAAATATTAAAAATGCGAGGATTCATTGGGGTTTCATTGCTCGGACGAACCGCCTCATTTACACGCTTGACAGCAAGCGAATCAGTGCCGGAGGGTAAGTAGTGGTGAGCATCAGAGAAACGGTGGTTGGAACGTCCATAGTCCCTCGTTTGATGGGGTGCTTTGTCAATCAAAAAAAGAAAGCGTTGACCTGTCCAGACCTGGGCGATCTTGGTCACAGAGTAATTGCCATAACGGGCCCCACCAACGGTATCGGACTTGAAACCGCGCGTCCGCTGATCGACGCAGGTGCTCGAATGCTGCTGATCGCACGCAATGAAGCCAAAGCAAGAGCGCTATTGTCGAGTTGGGGGAACCCAGCAAACGCCTGCGTTGTTGTCGCCGATCTCAGCGACTTGAAGACTTTGTCGCCGGCGGTGGAGCAAATTAACAGCGTACTGCAAGGACAACCCATCGATACGCTTATTGAGAACGCGGGTGTTTCACCACACAAATACGAACAAACGGTTCAGGGCCACGAGATGGCGTTCGGCACGAATGTGCTTGGTCATTTCGCGTTGAGGAAGATGCTAATGGATGAGGAGATGCTTGCGCGCTCTGCTCGGGTCGTCGTAGTTACGGGAGATATCTACATCACAGCAACCGATTGCACTCCCAACTTCAAATACAAGACCATGATCGGGGCGTCCAGCGCTTACAGCCGCAGCAAGCTCGGCAACGCTTGGATCGCAAAAGTACTGCAGGATCGGTATCCAAAGCTGACCGTGACGTTGGTACATCCTGGTGTCGTAGACAGCGGCTTAATGATGGGTGACAAACCGATAGAGCGTTTGTTTAAAAAGGCATTGCTCCCAACGCCACGGGGGGCGCAAACCACACTCTACTGCGCAACTCAGCCGGTGGTCAGTGGCGGCTACTACCATAATACCCGGGGTCTCGTTCACTTAGCTGACGAGGACCCAGCTTTGGACAAAGAAAAGGCAACTGCATTGTGGGACGCTTGTGAAAGGATGGCCTCACCATTCTTGCCTTGAACTCGCGCAATGCAGCTTAGAGTCGTTTTTGCTGCTAAGTGACTATCGCGAAAAGTACAAGGCGGTTCTGGGTACGTATGGCAGCGTATGCGAACTGCCACACCGGTGATTCAGCTCAACCGCACTTACTATCACCACAGTTTAGGCAAGTCATACAACCATCCATCATGATGACCGCCGCGGTATTGCATTTGCCACACAATTGAGCGCCTTCCGGGAAGTCAGAATCAACAAAAGCATCTTGCTGGGCATTGCTGGCCTCATATTCGGCTTTCTTCTCGGCGATGAGCGCCTGTTGATGCTCATCTAACTCTGTGCTCTTAAGCAAACCGATCATTTGCAAGTGTTGTTCCACCACATGACCCAGCTCTGCAATGATAGAGGGCATGTACTTACCACCGGGTTTCCAGTAACCACCTCGTGGATCAAACACAGCCTTAAGCTCATCCACCAGGAAGGTCACATCGCCACCCTTACGGAACACCGCCGACATAATCCGGGTCAAGGCCACACCCCTCGATGATCCCCGAGTTCGTCGCGCGGATCGAAGCGGGGGCCGACCTCGTCTCG
>JBCCFQ010000536.1:0-3500 GCA_039029655.1 Pseudomonadota bacterium
ATCTACAGTCTTGCCAGCGGCGGTGTTTCCATCGCTGCCTTGTTCGTCGCGGGCTACATACCCGGCATCTTAGTTGCGATGGGCTTAATGATTGTTTGTTCAATCTATGCAAAGGCAAAGAACTATCCAATTGGTGAACGTTCCTCCTTTCGCGAGGTGTTACGCACCGGACTCGCAGCAGTGCCCGCTCTGCTACTCATATTCATTGTCATTGGCGGAATTCTCGCGGGGTTTTTTACCGCCACCGAAGCCGGTGTAATTGCTGTGTTGTACGCCCTATTGCTGTCGGTAGGTATCTATCGGGAGGTGAAACCCAGCGACTTGCCGAAGATTTTTCTGAAGTCAGCAGAAACCACATCGGTGGTTATGCTGCTCATCGCAACCTCGAGCGCGATGTCTTGGATCTTAAGCTATACAAATATCCCACAGGATCTCAGCGCCTTTATGCTGACGTTGTCGGAAAACCCCATTGTCATCCTGCTAATGATCAACATTATCTTGCTGTTGGTTGGCACCTTTATGGACATGACACCAGCGGTACTGATATTTACGCCAATTTTTCTGCCCATCGCTGAGAGTATTGGGATATCGCCCGTACAGTTCGGCATCATGATGGTGCTGAATCTATGTATCGGTTTATGCACACCACCGGTGGGTAGCGTGTTATTCGTGGGCTGCGGAATTGCCAAGACATCCATTCAGCAAATAGTGAAACCCATCTTACCCATGTATGCCGCGATGATATTGGTGCTGGCTTTGGTCACTTATGTCCCGTCCTTGAGCGAGTGGTTACCCGGTCTTTTTGGACTATGAGTTCAAGTTGTGCCAGCTGGGGTTGGGTTTAAAGTCTCACCCTTCCGCCCCAAGAATATTTACTTTTCTTATTATAAAACAATGAACTATAGGATTTGACCTACGGCAGTTATAGGCTGAATGGGCGGGATTCGCCCTGTTTTCCCGCAGTTGTTCAGTAAGGATTCAGTGACCGTGAGCCATCATGGATCCATGAAATAAGAGATGACCTGGGTAGCGATATGTCCAAGCCAAAAAACTACATTTTTCTGTTGGGACTGACGGTGTCAGTCTTGCTGGCAGCCACAGCATCAGCAAGCGAACTCTCATCACTCACAGTGACTACTTTGCAAACCAGTGTTTCGACATTGGCCTCATTTCTCCTGATCTGGACAATCCCTGTGGTTGTGCATTTAGTAACCGTCAAACAACGACGCGACAATTCCTCGTAAAGGAAACAACCCCATTGGGGTGAACTTACTCACTCACATGAGCCGTCACGTCGATCTCGGTCACGCCAAACGGAGTTGCGAGCGCAGTTGTTCCGACAGCAGTCCAAGCCGGATGGGGTGGATTCATGGATTCCATTCGAACCTTAACCGCAACGCTAAGTTGTCGTTGTAAATCTGTGTGATAGGTGGTGAATTTGACTATGTCGTCCATGGTCGCACCAGCTTCTTTCAACACACCTTCGATTTCCTTCAACGCGTGCTTAAAGCCTTCCACGTAACGCTCTTCGTAACTCCCCTCACCTTTTAGCGACACCACCACGCCAGAGACGTACACGATGTTGTCGATTTTCACCGCCGGCGCATAACCCCACCCTTCATAAGCGGACTTCCATTTCTCAGGCACCACAATCTCGGCCCGTTGCCGTGCGCCATCGGCGTAGCTAGAAACCCAAAACGACATCAATACCAACACGACAACTATGCGAAAAGTCATACCCCATCTCCTTGAATTCCATATATTGAACTTACCACAAAGGTAATAGGACGAGTTGGGCTGGGTGCTACACTGTGGCAACACGGTCGTCGGAAATAGTAATGCTCCATAGAATCTCATTGGTTTTGTGCATGACTCAGTTCCTTTGGGCCTGCGCTAAGCAGGGACCCGATTCTGTGTACAGCGCCGCAGATGCCGTGTATCAAAACGGTCGTATCTACACCGTTGATGGCAATCGTTCTTGGGCCCAGGCGGTGGCCATCAAAGACGGTGAAATTGTGTTTGTAGGCGATGATGACAGCGTTGCCCCGTTTGTCTCCGATGCCACACAGGTGCACGACCTAAAAGGTCGAATGATGCTACCTGCCTTTCAGGACTCCCATGTTCACCCAATCTCCTCAGGGGTCCAGGCATTGAGCTGCGACCTTGAAGGTCTTGAAGACATCAAACAATATCAAGAAAAAATTCAGGCCTGCGCAGAATCACAACCAGATGACACATGGATCTTGGGGGGTGGTTGGTTGATGACGGCCTTTGGTCCCGGCGGCGCTCCCAATAAAGGATACATTGATGACGTGGTGACCCACCACCCGGTGTATTTGATTTCTGCTGACTATCACACGGGTTGGGCCAACAGTCGTGCTTTGGAACTGGCAGGTGTCACTAAAGATACGCCAGACCCAGAGGGTGGTCGAATAGACCGCGATCCCGTGACGGGAGAACCCATTGGCAGTTTGCAAGAAACTGCCATGGCCCTTATCGACAATCACATAGGTCCTTCGTCACCAGAAGCACAAGATGCCGGGCTTAGATACGCCCAAGACTTATTTTTGTCCGTTGGAATCACCTCAGTCCAAGATGCTTGGGTACTACCCCACAATTTAGAAACCTACGCCAGAGCACAAGCTTTAGGTGAACTTAAGATTCGGGTGACCGCTTCCCTTTGGTGGGAACGGCTAAAGGGGTTGGAGCAAATCGAAGAATTTAAACAGCAACGAGAAAAATACACCGACGGACTTCTCAAAGCCACGACGGTAAAAATCATGCAAGACGGCGTCATGGAAAACTACACCGCTGCCTTACTTGAGCCTTACATCTTGGCCAAGGAGACTAAGGGCATCTCCATGATTAAACCGGAGTTATTGAACCGAGCCGTCACTCAACTAGATGCCGAAGGGTTTCAGGTGCACTTTCATGCCGTTGGTGATGGTGCCGTCCGCCAGACCTTGGATGCTATTGAAGTGGCTCAAAAAACCAATGGAAATAGCGACAATCGACACCACATCTCTCATTTGCAACTCATCAGTCCACTTGATATCCCAAGATTCGCCGAGCTAAACGTTACTGCAAACTTCCAACCTCTGTGGGCCATGTCGGATGAATACATCACCGAGCTCGCAGTGCCTTTCATTGGCGAGGAACGCAGCCGGTGGTTGTACCCCATTAAGTCTGTGCAGGACGCTGGCGGACGAATCGCTTTTGGCAGTGACTGGTCGGTGGACCCGGTAAACCCCTTTCCACAGATTGAGACCGCCTTGACCAGAGTTGAAGCGGAAGAACATGAGACGGAGGTGTTAAACGCCGCCGAGCGCATTGATCTGGCGTCCGCCATCGAGGCATTCACCATCAATGCCGCTTACATCAACAAACACGATGACAAGACTGGGTCCATAGAGATAGGTAAGTTCGCCGATCTAATCGTGGTTGATAGAAACCTGTTTGATGTTGAACCTAAAGAACTCTCTGAGGTAAAAGTGCTGCTG
>JBCCFQ010000537.1:0-3490 GCA_039029655.1 Pseudomonadota bacterium
ATTGACGCTACATCTGGCTTGAGACGACAAACCATTGTGCTCCGAGACGCCATCGCTCGGGCAAACAAGATCATTTACCAGACCGCCCAGAGTCAGGCTGATTGTGAGGGCATGGGCACAACCCTGGTCGCCGCTCTATTTCATGACAACACGATCTCCATAGCCCACGTGGGCGACTCACGCTTGTACCGACTGCGCGAAAATGACTTTGTACAGCTGACACAGGATCACTCGCTGCTACAGGAGCTTGTGTCCAGGGGTTTTTATTCCCCAGAGGAAGCCCAGAGATCACTCAACAAAAACTACGTTACCCGTGCCCTGGGCGTGGAAGGCAGCGTGGAAGTAGAAGTCCGAGAAGAGCCGGTGGATGTCGGAGACGTATTTGTACTCTGCTCCGATGGTCTGTCGGACATGGTCGAGGATGACGATATTCGCTTAACTATCAGAACGTTTAGTGATAGTCTTGACACCGTTGGTAAACAGCTCGTTGATCTTGCCAACAATAATGGGGGTCGAGACAACATCTCGGTCGCGTTGGCGAAAGTTTCAAAATCATTTGCGGAACCAAAAGGTCTTTTGGCGAAGATCAAGGCTTGGTTCGATTAGGGGTTCGGGAAAGAGGTAGTCATGGCTAGATTGGTTCTTAGTCTCGATGGCCAGGTATTGGCCGAATACAATATGAACAAAGAGCGCTACACCATTGGTCGGCTACCCGAAAACGATGTGCGTATCGATAACGGTGCAGTCAGTGGTCATCACTCACTGATCATCAACATTCTTAACGATTCCTTCCTCGAAGACTTGAACAGCACCAATGGCACCTATGTCAACGGTAAGTTGATCAAGAAACACGCTTTGCAACACGGTGATGTCATAACCATCGGCCACCATCAACTCCGATTTGTGGACCAGCAGGCTGGTGATGACGAAGCAGACGCCTTCGAAAAAACCATGGTTATTCGTCCCGGCAGCGGTGGCGCACCCAGCAAGCAGGTTGTCGAAAAGGCCGTTAATGAAGCAGAAAAAGAAGCGCCTGCGCAGGCGACACCACCACCTGCTGCTGCAAGTGCGGACACCGGTGGCGCGACAGCATTACCCAGCGCCAAACTACAAGTGATTAGCGGCACCTTTGCTGGCAAGGAATTGGCACTCAAAAAAGCACTCACTACCCTGGGTCGACCTGGCGTACAAGTGGCCGCCATCACACGACGAGCCGAGGGCTTTTATATCGTCAATGTGGATGCAGGACCAAAAGGTCGTTACCCCATGGTTAACGGCACACCCATCGGGCCACAAGCTCAGAAGCTGAATGATAATGATGTGATTGAGTTGGCTGGTGTGAAAATGGGGTTCTTTTTGTCGTAGGCGCTTGGATCGGGTTTGTGGGTGATGTGTGTTTCGTCACCCGCAGGCTAAACAGTTCCGAAACACACATCACCCGCAAACCCAAATTCAGCGTCTACACGTTCGTTGGGGGGCACTTCGTAGTAGTTGTTTCTTACTATGAATGTATGCTCGAAGACACAACGTCACCCGTATTTCTAAGCGCACTGTGTCAAGTCACTCATGCCGTCATCCTGGCGAAGGCCAGGATCCAGTAAAACAAAACACACCCTAAAGTTTGTCTCTAGACACTTGCAACTGAAAACTTGCTACTAACAACCGCCCCGATGCTGTTCAACGAAGACCTAGAGCCCAGACCCCGAAGCCCAGCCCCTAAATTCCTCCCCCAAACTCCCCATAGGTGTCGGGCACAAAGTTCTCAAACCTTGTGTATTCCCCTAAGAAAGTAAGCGGCACTTCACCGGTGGGCCCATTACGCTGTTTGCCGATGATGATATCGGCGATGCCTTTGCGGGTGGTTTCTGGTTCGTAGACTTCTTCTCGGTAAATGAATGTGATGACATCAGCGTCTTGTTCTATGGCGCCGGACTCCCGTAAGTCCGACATCACCGGTTTCTTATTGGGTCGTTGTTCGACACTACGGTTAAGCTGTGACAACGCGATGAGGGGAACTGACAATTCCTTCGCCAGCGCTTTTAGAGACCGAGAAATTTCGGAAATCTCAGTGGCCCTGTTCTCACTGCTGCCGGCGATTTGCATTAATTGCAGGTAATCCAGCACGATTAACCCTAGTCCATGTTCTCGTTTCAAGCGTCTCGCCCGTGCTCGAACTTCGGTGGGGGACAGTGCCGGGGTGTCATCGATAAAGATCGGCGCTTCGGACATTAACGTTACCGCCGAATTGATGGATGGCCAATCTTCATCGGCAAAACGACCGGTCCTCAGCTTTGACTGACTGATACTGCCTAAAGATGAGATCATTCGAAAAGACAGTTGCTCTGCGGACATTTCCATACTAAATACGGCGGTAGGGATTTTGGACTTGATCGCGGCGTGTTCGGCAATATTAAGTGCGAAACTGGTCTTACCCATGGATGGGCGTCCGGCCACAATGACTAAATCACCCGCCTGCAACCCGGCCGTCATCTTGTCGAGCTCAGCGTAACCCGTAGCCACACCGGTGACATCGGAGTCCGAATTGAATAAGAAATCCAGACGGTCGATAGTACCGGGCAAAATACTACGCAGAGCCACAAAACCGGAGCCTCGACGTTTACCCGTCTCTGCGATTTGCAGAACTTGTCTCTCGGCATCGTCTACCAGTTCGGTTACATCCCGACCTTCTACGTTATAGGCAGAGCTTGCGATTTCCCCGCTCACTTCTATCAACTGTCGAAGCAGCGAACGGTCACGCACAATCTCAGCGTAGGCTTTGATATTTGCAGCACTAGGCGTTTCGCTGGCCACACGGCCTAGATAACCTGTACCCCCTACTTGATCGAGTACATCGTTTTGAGTCAGGTTTTCAGAAACCGTTATGACGTCACAAGGTTTGTTTTCGCTGGCGAGTTCAGCGATGGCTCTGAAGATCAGACGGTGGTCATTGCGATAAAAATCCGCTTCGGAAACAATGTCCGCCACCTTGTCCCAAGCTTTATTGTCTAGCATCAAACCACCGATAACAGATTGCTCTGCATCGATAGAGTGCGGAGGTACTCTGAGTTGTTCTGTATCGCTGAATCGAGGTGCGGCGCTAGACATATACGCAAAGCCTATCACGGATTCGGACGCAGAAGACTGCCGACGCCCAAGTTGTTGATCTTTTATCCGGCGGTGGGGTTTTTAGCCCCACCTAAGCCTGGAATTATGTGCTTTATTCTTCTTCTGCAATGACGTTTACTTTAATCATTGCATTAACGTCGGTGTGTAAGTGAATCTCTACCTCGTGTTCACCCACCACGCGAAGCGGTCCATCAGGCAAGCGCACTTCACGACGCTCAACGCTCACGCCTTTCGCTTCGCAGGCTTCTGCAATGTCCACCGTTCCAACCGAGCCAAACAACTTACCCTCGGATCCGGCTTTTGCGGCAATTTCGATGGACGTACCGTTAATACTTTCGGCACGTTGCTGTGCGGTTCCAAGTTC
>JBCCFQ010000538.1:0-3471 GCA_039029655.1 Pseudomonadota bacterium
AGCAATATGAACTCCTCGCCACCATATCTGGCAACTACGTCAGTGTCTCGGGTACCCTTTTGCAAGATCTTGGCTGCATTGCGAAGAACGGTGTCTCCGGCAGAGTGGCCATAAGTATCGTTCACCTTTTTGAAAAAATCGATGTCCACAAATGCAATACTCAATGGCCAACCGTTTTTCGTCGCGCTAACATATTCATTGTCTAACACCGCGTCCAGATGACTGCGGTTATAGATACCTGTTAATGCGTCTCTTTTGTTTTCCGCCTCCAGTTCTTGGGTACGGGTCTCTAGCGTTTCTGCCGCTTCTTTAAGAGAATTCACTTCACGTAGGGATTGCAAGTTGCGAATCATTAGGATTTCACGTGCCTGATCCATAATCCCCTCAGTCGCTCTGCTGTCTAGTATGTCCATTTCGAAAACTGCTTCTGTATCTGGTATGGACTCCGTGATGCCGCCCAAGATATCCATGACCGTCACGCGATCAAGTTCTAACGCAGACTCGGCGGCATCCGATAATCTCAAAATGGCCGATTCTTGCTCTTTACTTAGTAGAACATCTGAAAATAGACCGGACAGGGCAACACAACGTCCAAACATCTGGTTTTCGGGATTATCCAAAGTGCACTCTGGTGTATGACTGGCACCAACCGCCTGCCACAGGGTCTGTGGTATGTTCCATTCGGACAACAGCCAGGCACCAATTTTTGCATGGTCTGCTCCCAACGCTCGGTCTTCTAAATCTGCTACCTTAAGGTGATCGTCAGAAACATCTGCACCTTCAGCGTAGATATCTGGCGCTACTTTATCGATCACCAACATACCTAAATCCTGCAAGAGACCACCAAGGAATAGTTCTTCGCGATGAGGCAAGCCCAAGTGCTGTGCCAAAGCCCTCGCCGCCACAGCATTGGCTAATGATCTGCGCCAATAGTGTGAGAAGTTTACGCCGACCGTGCGCTCCCTGCTTAGCGATGTCACTAGGGAAAAACTCAAAGAGAGTGTCACCGTGGCATTTAGTCCAAGAACCAACAATGCCTGCGCCAAGTTGTCACTCTTTCGGCGTCGTGCGTACAGTGCGGAGTTGGCGATCTTCAGTATCTTCGTGGTCAATACAGGGTCTTTGGAAATCGCACCCGCCAGCTTGTCCATCTGGAGTTCCGGATCCTGTGCGAGATCGATGATTTCGGTAGCAACCTGGGGCGGCGACGGTAGGTTGCCGATATTTCTTAGCTTGTCAGCTAGCTCTGGGCTTAGCTCCATTGGAGTAGGGTCCGTAGGGTTAGAAATCCATTTTGTGCAATGGCCGCGTCCCACGCTGGCCCGGTTTCTGGCCTTATTAGCGGCAAATCCGTTGCAAACTTGAGACTTTCTCTAAATTACCCCCGCCTGAAGGTTAACTGACTGATTTTCAAGGTCGCCCAGAGACAACTCATCCCGCAGTTAAAGAATCTCAGCAGACACGCCGATACTAAGTGAGACCAGGTAAAGGCCTGGATCGCACTGTTTTGATCTAGCGAAACCGAGGAACAAGTCTCAATGATGCATGCCAGCTACGGTTCTTTAGCATGGACTTAGCGACACTTATAGGATTAGTAGGCGGTTTTGCTGTGGTCGTTGTGTCCATCATGCTTGGTGGATCATTCATGGCGTTCGTTAACGTGCCTTCTCTGATGATTGTGGTCGTAGGTACTTTGTTGGTGACCATGATCAAGTTTTCGCTCGCACAGTTTCTAAGTGCAGCGGGCGTAGCCATCAAGGCTTTCTCATTTAAGACTAAGTCTTCCGAAGAACTCATCGCAAAAGCGGTTGAGCTTTCTCAAGCTTCACGAAAGGGAGGCATATTGTCGTTGGAAAACGCTGACGTGCCAGATGATTTCATGAAAAAAGGGCTCGATCTAATTATTGATGGGCATGACCCAGACGTAGTGCGATCGATCTTGAGTAAGGATCTTGTGTTAGCCGTAGAACGACACTCGACGGGCCAAGCAATCTTCAAAGGAATAGGTGATGTTGCGCCGGCAATGGGAATGATCGGAACTCTCATTGGTTTGGTAGCGATGTTATCCACCCTGGATGATCCTAAGATGATTGCGCCGGCAATGGCGGTTGCTCTTTTGACGACGCTCTACGGTGCGATCATTGCGAATATGTTCGCGATGCCCATTGCAGACAAACTTGCATTGCGGAGTAAGGAAGAGAAACGAACCAAAGCACTCATCATCGACGCCCTTGTGGCGATCCAGGACGGTCAAAATCCACGGGTGATTGAGGGCCTACTGAAGAACTACTTACCAACCTCCAAACGCGAAGACAAGGCAGCGGCGTAGTTTTATGGAAGAAGTTGAACAAGAAGAAGGTGCGTCAGGTGCACCAGCGTGGATGGCAACCTTTGCCGACCTTGCAACGCTTTTGCTCTGCTTCTTCGTACTGTTGTTGTCATTTTCGGAAATGGATGTCGCTAAGTTCAAACAGTTAGCGGGTTCGATGAGGGAAGCTTTCGGCGTGCAAGCTGAAATCAAAGCTAAAACCATCCCAAAGGGTACTAGCATCATTGCAAAGGAATTTAGCCCCGGACAGCCAAAACCCACACCCATTAACACTGTACGACAATACACTATTGATTCCAGTAAGAATTCGCTCAAGGTCGCCGATCCTACCGAGCTTGAACGGCTTCGTAAGAAAATACATGCCGAGAAATCCGCACTAATGGAAGCCTTGCGACTTAAAAAAGAATTGGCTAAGGAAATCGAAGAAGGAAAAATATTGGTTCGGGCAGAAGGAAACCGCGCCATAGTTCATATATTGGAGCGTGGGTCCTTTGCTTCCGGTCGCGCAGCCGTTAAGAGCGACTTCATCCCGGTGCTGAAAAAAATCGCGGGCCTGATTTCAGATTCAGGCGACACGATTAGGGTATCTGGGCACACCGACAACGTTCCAATATCAACCACACGATTTAGATCCAACTGGGAGCTATCTGCTTCTCGTGCCGTTTCGGTGGCTCATGAACTTATGGTTGACAAACTCATTGATGAGTCTCGCTTCATCATTAATGGACACGCAGACACCCGCCCACTAGCACCAAACGACTCCTTCGAGAATCGAGCGAAAAACCGACGAGTTGATATCGCGCTGATCAAGGGTGAAAGCGAGCTCGTCGCAGTACCAATCAGCGTCAACGAAATTGTTGAGGAGAACGACGATGAGTAAACATTCGGAACGCAGACAATTTTTTCGAATAGACAACTCGGTGCTCTTGTCCTACAGCGTAGTTTCAGATCAAGAAATGCAGGACGGAATTAGAGAGTTGAGCAGTGGTGGGTTCCCCAGAGGCGGACTATCCACTGCACTAATGGAAATCGAGGCCCAATTACAAGGCGCGATGGCTAAGTTGAAAAACCAGCACAAGAATGTTCAGGCTGCCCTTGAGCTAATGAACGTCAAGGTGAATGCGTTGCTAGGCATGCTGCCG
>JBCCFQ010000539.1:0-3466 GCA_039029655.1 Pseudomonadota bacterium
AATCCAAGTATGGACATAACCGCCACGAACTGCTGTTCGGAGACTGTTGACGGTTATCACAGTAAAAACTGAGAGACTACTCCCCTAAGGTTAGAACCGAATGATATAACCATTTATAACCATTTACAACTTAGCAATAAGCGTTCACTCTGCGACGCAACATGTTGAGCTTATCAACTTGGCGTCGAACATCACTGAAGAATTCCTCTTTCTCCATGGCCAGCGCTAGCTCCCATTCTTTGGCCAAACCTTGGCAGTCCAAAAATGCGTATCTCAGCTTCGTCTTTGAAATACGCAGCCCCTTGCTAAAGACCACGCGTTTGCCTCGTTGACCGTGAAAACTGTTGATGTACCACTCAATGCCAAAGCCATACTTAAAGTCTCTGATACGGACACCAAGCAGCCCCCAATCTTTAAAGGGCGCATTCTCGCGAACCTTGTAATGGGTAACCCAAAAGTCATCAACTTCAGTTCGTGCCAGTGCTTTTAGCCTGTCCGTTTCTTGCTGAAGTAAATCTGATACCTCTGCTTTCCATTGTTCATTGACGATTTCTACCAAACCAATTTCCCCATCCAATTAACCCCAAAAGCCAAAACCACTATCCGTTTGGCTTTTGGATCGAAACGCCAAACGTAAAACTGCCGTAACAATCACTGTTTGGCGTCTCGATATAAATCAACTCGCGCAATCCCATACCTGACAAGGGATACAGGCCGATTTCACTTAAAAACGCCTAAAAAGACGTATTGCCATGAAAATACAAACCGTTTGGCAAGTTCAGGCCAGAATGCAAACAACGTTTGGCGTCTCGATTTTTTTGGCTAGGTTATCCGCCGCCAAACAGAGCCTATTCTCATACTTTTGCGAAAATGCAATAGGCAGATAGATGAAAGGATTTGTCACCTTTCTGCCCACCGCCAGTGCGCCGAATCCTGATAATGACATTTGAGTGAACCGCCAGAGCACTTGGAAAAGCCCAAGCGTGACCAGTGCGGTTGATTGAAAACCGTTAGAGCACTTTGAGTGCACAGGAGATAAGTATGTTTGTACTAGGCGTAGATATCGGTTACTCAAACCTGAAGCTGGCAATTGGCCAATCAGGCAGTGAACCGAAAACCATTATTCTGCCTGCGGGTGCCGGTCCTGCGGATCGTATGCCGGAGCGTATCGGTGGAGGCGATGATGAAACTTGTTTGTATGTGTTTGTCGATAATGAGCGTTGGGCCGCTGGTGTTCCTGCTGGACGCCTTCAAGGCTGGGAACGAGAGCTTCACCCGGAATATCCCACCACAAAAACCTATAAGGCACTTTTTCATGCCGCCTTGTTAATGGCTGAAACAGAATCCATCGATTTGGTTGTCACTGGATTACCGGTTTCCCAGTTTCATGAACCACAACGTAAGTCTGACCTTGTACAGCGTTTAAAAGGTGTCCATCAAGTGACGCCTAAGCGCAGCATCACCGTTCATGACGTCAAAGTGCTGCCGCAGCCTGCCGGTGCCTATATGGATCTGGTTCAAACAGGTGGTGATTTGGGCTTGATTGAAGAAGGTCGCGTCGTCGTCATCGATCCCGGCTTTTTTTCTGTTGACTGGGTTGCCCTTGAGGCCGGAGAAATTCGCTACAGCTCATCAGGAACCAGTCTTCAGGCAATGTCCGTGCTACTGGAAACCATTGATAAGCTGATTTCAGAAGATCACGGTGCCAAAGTCGGAATGGATCGACTTGAAAAAGCCATGAGAACTGGCGACTTACAGGTCCTGCTATTTGGAGAAAAAGTCGATATTTCACCTTATCTGAATGCTGCCATGAAAAAGGTAGCGCCTGTTGCTCTTACAGCCATGCGCCAATCCATGCGTGACGAAAGCATCAATGCGGACTTGGTATTGATCGCCGGAGGTGGAGCCATGGCTTATAAGGAAGCGGCCAAGGAGATTTTTTCACGAAGCAAGATCATCGTGCCGGAACAGTCTGTTTTGGCGAACGTCCGAGGCTTCTGGTTTTATGGGGTCTGATTATGAGAGTTGTCGTCAACATTCCCCCAGGGAGCCACCCTGAACTGCTCAAAGAATTAGAAAAGACGCCGCCACGGGAACGCGCTGAGCGTCTGCGGATGCTGGCCACCTTTGGGTTAATTCACATGAGCCAACCCAATCTATCCACGACATCTGCACCGGTGGATGGCCATGCACCAGATGGTGAAGTTACTTCTAAGAGTACAGCGCCAGAACCCAAAGCAGAATCACGTAAACAATCATTAAAATCCAAACTAGGGCTGGGCTTATAACATGGCGTTATCAGTTAGCTGGCTCGATGCCAGGTTAAATAAAGAAGCAAAAGAAACCGTAGTAAAAGCCGACCGAGATGGGCTAAGTGCTCGGGTATCGCCCAAGGGCAAAATTGTTTTTCAGTTTCGTTATCGTTTCGATGGCAAGCAACAGCGGGTAGACATTGGTACTTACCCACTTATGAAGCTTGCTGAAGCTAGGAATGAGCTGGATAGGTTAAGGGCGGTACTCGACCAGGGCAGAAACCCCAAGCTCTACCTACAGCAGGAACGGGCCAAGTATTCTGCCAATCAAAGCTTCGAATCGATTTTTCGAGACTGGATAGACTCTGCCGGTAAGCAAGGGCTAAAGGAGAAAACGTGGCACTACCAAAAACGCAGCAGTGAAATATATTTGCTGCCCCGACTTGGCAAGTACCCATTAACTGACATCAATGAATTGTCCTTGCGAAACTGTCTTCGTGAGGTTTCGGAGTCGTCCCCTTCAAACACAGAACGTCTGGTGTCTGTGCTGCACAAGTTTTATGACTGGCTGATTGATGAACAAATTTTGGAAATTAACGCTGCCGCTGGGATCACAGCAAAAAAGGTTGGCGGTAAGAAAGGCAAACGAACTCGGGTGCTAAATGACAACGAGATCAGGATACTTTGGCGCTATTTGCATGAGTCAAAAATCACTGAGAAGAATCGCATCTACATAAAACTGCTTCTCTTATTGGGAGGGCGCAAGGGCGAACTCATTCAAGCTGAAAAACATCACTTTGACTTGCAATCTGCAATGTGGACAGTGCCCATAGAGATCCGCAAACAAGGTGAGAAAATTGGAGCGCCGATCATGCGGCCACTAATCAAACCAGCTATCGAGCTGATTGAACTGGCTATGCAGATGAGCAAATCAACTTACTTGTTTCCCGCGAACGGACAAGAAGAGCTTGCCACAAATGGCTTTGACACCACTATTCCTAACAATGTGAAAATCTGGGCTCGCAGGTCGCTTGGTATTGAGATGGAACACTGGTCTATGCATGATCTTCGAAGAACGATGCGAACGCGAATGTCTGCCATCACGACGCAAGAAGTTGCCGAGTTGATGATTGGCCACAGCAAAAAAGGGTTGGATGCTATCTACAACCAATATCAGTACCTGGATGAAATGCGTCATGCTTACGACGTTTGGT
>JBCCFQ010000540.1:0-3464 GCA_039029655.1 Pseudomonadota bacterium
CAGACCAGAAAATTGACATTACGTTAAATTGTTGACCGTTGAGCAAATTGCGTGTTTTTGTGATTTGCGCAAACCGCTGAAAGTTAGTGGTTGGAACAGGCTTAAAAGACGTGATCTCCGTCGTTGACACTTCGATTAAGAGCATGACAACCTAAGCGTTCACCGAGAAAGGCAAACCCACCGAAAGGTGGGGACGCAAAGCTACCGGTCTAAGGGGAAACCTACGACGGCGGAGTTGCCAGCATGAAATATATATCTTCTGGTACCGGCTTTAGCCGAAACTCCTCCTTCATATCCTTCGCGGGCTTCAACTCGAACCGGTTTGAATCTAGGTGATAGTGATCGCCCGGAGTGAATCCGAGTGATCTTTAGGAGTTTCAAATGAAGATTCGGGTGCGCATGGGTAAAGCCAGCAGAAAAACTAGGGGCGTAATCGCCACAACCGCGATTTTGAGTCTGTTATATGGATGTGCGGGTGGCGGTAGTGACGGTGGTGTTGGACTGGCCAGCGATGGTCAAAGTCCTGACCCCGTGGTGCTGGACTTTCCTATTGCATACGTCAAACGTCCGGTCATCGATGACCCGGACATGATGCTGCCACAGCCAGACATCCGCGAGCTCGTGACTTTCGAGCTTGGTGCAAACCTGTTTGTCCGTGATCGCGCCTCGCCCAGCACGGCAGATGTCAACGTCACGGAAGAAATTCTTGGCCAACTCGGCGACATCAAAGATGTAGAGATCTCCTACGAAGGAGACAAAGTGGTTTTTGCCATGCGTGGTCCGGCGGACGAAAACCTAGATCTAGACGACGAAGACCAACCTACTTGGAACGTCTGGGAATATGAGATCGCAACTCAGGTACTGCGTCGAGTGATCACTTCGGATATCACCGCCGAAGCAGGTCACGACATTTCTCCCCACTACTTGCCCGATGGACGAATCATCTTTAGCTCCACCAGACAAAGACAATCTAGCGCCATCTTGCTTGACGAAGGCAAACCACAGTTTCCGGCGTTGGATGAGGACCGAAACGAACCCGCATTTCTTCTGCATGTTATGAACCCGGACGGTTCGGATGTGCATCAGGTGTCGTTTAACCAAAGTCATGACATGGATCCCTCTGTGCTTGCCAACGGTCAGGTGGTGTTTAGCCGCTGGGACAATTACGGCAACAACGGTATTCATCTATACAAAATGAATCCGGATGGCACGCAATTGGAGCTGTTGTACGGCGCCATGAGCCATGACACCGGCACCAACGGTGATGAAATTCATTTTCTTCAAGCCCGTGAACATCCCGACGGTCAGTTGATGGCGTTACTGAAACCATTCAACGGAACGGATGATGGAGGTGACATCGCTTTCATCGATACAGTTAACTATGTTGAAAACACCCAACCAACCGCTGCAAACGCGGGGGCTTTGAACGGTCCCGCCCAGACACCAGCGACCAACAACAACATCGTTACTGGTACTCCTTTATCCCCCGGTGGCAGGTACAAGAACGCTTTTCCACTTTGGGACGGTACCAACCGCGTCTTCGTAAGTTGGAGCCAATGTCGTTTAGTAGAAACAGACGCTCAGGGTGTCGCTAACATTGTGCCTTGTACCGACGATCGTCTAGCCGACCCCAATGCTGTGCCGGCTGATCCTTTGTACGGCGTGTGGTTGTACGACATCACGCAAAATACCCAATTGCCAGTGGTACCACCTGTTGAAGGTACATTGGTGACGGAAATTGTTGCTTCCCAACCACGTCCATTGGCGCCAGTGATTTTTGATGAAGATGGCAGCAGCTTCACTCTGGATCCTGACTTAGTCCTAGAGGGTGTTGGTGTATTACACATTCGCAGTGTCTATGACTTTGACGGCGCAGATGCCGCACCCGGAGGCATCGCTACAGTTTCCGACCCGGCCCAAACCACTGCCGATGAACGACCCGCCCGATTTATTCGATTGGTTAAAGCCGTGTCTATGCCAGATGAGGATGTATACGACTTTGACAACAGCGCTTTCGGACGCAGTGCCGCCCAAGGCATGAAAGAGATCCTGGGGTATGCACCGGTTGAGCCGGACGGCTCGGTGATGATCAAGGTTCCAGCCAACGTCGCGTTTACTATCAGCGTGCTTGACGCCCAGGGTCGCCGTATTACACCTAGGCATGAAAACTGGCTACAAATGCGGCCTGGAGAGGTGAAGGAATGCAGCGGTTGTCACGTACCCAATCAAGGCGTCTCTCACGGTAGAAGCGAAGCGTTTGACTCTATCTATGGGGGAGCCACGGCGGACGGATTGCCATTCCCTAACACCGATCCTGCAATTTTTGCAGATTTCGGCGAAACCATGGCGCAGGCTCGCGCGCGACTGAGCTGCGGAACCGACAACTGTAATTCCTTGTCACCGAGTGTGCACGTTCGCTTCGACGATGTTTGGACAGACCCAGGTCTACGGGCACCGGATCCGAGCATAGCCCTAAATTACACCGATCTTACGACTCAGGCACCCACGTCTACTGGTTGTTTGGCAACCTGGAGCAACTTGTGCCGAATCACGATCAACTATATCGACAACATTCACCCGCTTTGGGAAGTACCACGTCAAATCATTGACCCCAATGATGGCGTAACAGTCCTGCAGGACAACACTTGCACCGTGTGTCACAACAATCGAGACATCGCCAACATGATTCAAGTGCCTGCAGCACAGCTGGAGTTGACCGGTGGTATCTCTATAGATGACCCGGACTACTTGACGTCTTATCGCGAGCTGATGTTTACCGACAACGAACAAATCCTCGATATGGATGCACTAGTAGACCGCACCATCGAGGTGGGAATCGACCCGGATACCGGTGATCCGATTCTGCAAACCGTACCAGTAGCACCCGCCATGTCTGTAGCAGGCGCAAACGCGTCTGACACATTTTTCTCGCGGTTCGCTCCTGGTGGTACACACGCTGGCTACCTTACCGACGCTGAACTTCGCCTTATTTCGGAATGGTTGGATATTGGTGGCCAGTACTACAACAACCCGTTTGACGCGCCAGAAAATTAACTATGAGACACCTCTTGATCCTAGGTCTAGTGTTGCAAATGTTCTTCGCGGGAACATCGGAAGCTGCTCGCAAGTACAAAATGGCAACCGTTGCGGATCCATACATGGAAATGCATACCGGACCAGGTCGAGGTTATCCAATCTATTACGTGGTTGAACGAGACGATTCCGTAGCAATCATCAAGAGAAGAACCGACTGGTTTTTAGTCCGCACGGAACGGGGCAAAGAAGGTTGGGTGCATGTCAATCAGATGACCCAAACCCTGCAGGCCAATGGCGAGCAGTTGGAAATCTACGATATGAATCTAGACAACTTTTCTAAACGCCGTTGGGAGCTTGGTGCCATGGGAGGGGTCTTCGACGGAGCTGATCTGATTTCCGTATATGGTGCGAGAGCGTTTAGCAAAAAC
>JBCCFQ010000541.1:0-3463 GCA_039029655.1 Pseudomonadota bacterium
CGCGAACCGGTTTGTCCCGAGTATAAAAGCTGCGACTGCCTGCGTCGTAGTACACCAATCCACGTAGGCGCACAGATTCACCGGCTTGTAACAGATCTTGCCCAATAGGGCCTTCAAGAACTTTCCACAAGTGTTCCTCACTGCGGAATACGTAGGGAATCGAAAACACCTTCATGTCTGGGACAAAGCCTTCCATGGGACTGGTAGATACCTTAGTAATGGCAAGGGAACCAATCTGCAGCAGTTCCATGGTGTCGCGCTCTGAACCCAGCTGACCGCTGGGGTAGATGTCGATACTCATGGTTCCACCGGATAACTCTTGTAAACGCTGATCCATGAACACCATGGCTTTGTGTACCGAGTGACTGGTATCTAGAGTATGGGCAAGCTTAAGAGTGACCTGATCGCTATTTTTTCCGCAACCAGTAAGAACAAAAAATGCTAGGAACAGAACGAGTCTGCTTGAGTTCCCAAGTCCCAACGACTGGTGTGTGAAACTAGTTTTTGCCAAGTCGATTGTCCAATTGAAAGTCATACAGTGAAGGTGCTCTTCGTAGTTCTGTGTTTAGTTTTTCAATGTAGGGTGCGGGACGATAGTCCAATTTGAATGTTCGATTACCGTGCAAGCCCACGATTCGCGCCATGGGGCCCTCATCCGTACCTTCAATGGTGACTACTTCGTCTGGAAAGGCACCGCCATTGATGAGCACACGAAGATTCCAGGTGGTGTTGAAACCACCGTGTCCTGGTTGCCAATAGGGTGCGCCACTGCCGTTAAATACCACAGCCACCGGCCCGTTTTCCGTGGCCATGGCCTCCGTATGCAAGGTCACATTGTCGAATAGGTTTTGATGGTTTGCGCCGGCGTGTTGATCCAAAGTCGGTATTTGGAAGACTTCGGCGTTTTTGTATACACACTTGGTGGATTGGGTGTTAAAGGTGAGCGAATGCAAAACCGGGTTTAGTACTAAGACATTTTCTGCCAGCACGTTGTGAACGTTACCCATGTGGATGCCATAGTGTGCTTTTCTTTGTCCGTCGGTGGTGATATTGCGATAGGTCAGGTTTGCGCTGTTGTAACTCAAGATGCCGCTGTCAGCATTGGTGATCCGAACATTCCTAACCCATGAATCAAAAGAGCTAGTGAAATAGATACCGTTATAGCCTTGCTCTAGATGATGTCCAAAGTAAGGGGCATTGGGAAACTCAATATGCAAGGCTTCAATGCCTACCTGCTGCAAACCGTCCCAGGACGAAATCTGCGCTGGAATTGACTTGTTTGCGTCGTGCAACAATGGGTCCGACAGTACGAGGGTTTTACCGTCCTTTGATGCTATTCGTGAAGTTTGTCGAACCAGCGGTCGTTGCGGAAAGTTCCAGTGATGAGAACCCGCTGACTTGAACTGTGATCCATACAATGCTTTGACAATCGGCGCGTCTGGACCTGTCTCATTAATCCACTGAACCTGAATGATGTCGCCGGGTTTGACGCGACTGTGATCGGACACTTCGATTTGCTTGCTGCCCCGTGCGCCAGATACAACGTCAGCGAGTTTATCGATGGGTGGATCATATTCCTCCAAATAGGGTGCAGGTCTCACTCCAGGCTTTTGTATCCAGATGAAACCCCCGCTCCATGAGTACTCTGAAAAATAATCGTTAAGATTGAGTTCGGGTTGAACCTGGCGTTTGTTCAGTTGAACCAGGTATTTTCTAAGCTCATCCAGGGAGGTACTTTTATCCACCTGTTTTAGCGGTCGTGGGAAGAAGAGGGTTGTTCCACGGCCGCCCGACCCCTGACCTTGCAACACGATGTTGGCGCGTTGAATTTTGAGTACCTCGGTGAGGCGATAGCGGCCTGCACCAAAGCGAACCACCACCGGGCCACTGACTGTGTGGGCGTGTTGAATCGCTTTCTGCACGGCTTTGGTGTCGTCCTTGGCATCGCTGGCGATGGCACCAAAGTCGTCTACGTGAACTAATTTGCCGGTGGCGGCGGGGATGTTCTTAGAACCGTTGGCATAGCCAGCATAGGAAAAGTCGGGTAGGTAGTCACTGCCTTGGGATGTCGCAGCGGACAGAATGTCTGGAAGATCAGTTTGAGACCCATCAGTATCAGCGGACAGGTATGTCGAAAGCATCAAGGAGCCAGCAATGGCTGAAAATAAACCGAAATATTTCATCTAGTTACAATCCTTAAGACCCTCTTCCCCGAGACACGTATCCCAGCATTTATCTAAATGACGAGCATCATCAGTCCTATTCTACGCCCAGTCTACGACAAACTTAGAAAAATTGACACCGGTGACAATTTGGGCAAAACTTTCCAAATCTTTGCCGCAATCTAACTAGAAGCGGCTGTTTGCGTGTGGAGCCTAAACAATATGGAATCGGTCCAAGTGTCACTTTCAGATCAGGATGACGAGATCTCCAAACGCCTTGTGGACGCCAGGCTCGGCGCCAAAGTGTTGCCCGGTTTTCCCGGTGAGATACCCGACTCGTTGCACCAAGCCTACGGAATCCAATTCGCGTCTATTGAACGATGGCCCGACAAGGTTGCCGGCTGGAAGATTGGCTTGTTGTCTCCTGCAGATCGTCAGAAATTCTCCGCTGAGCGTCTAGCCGGTCCGATTTTCGATTCCCAGATCAAGACAATTGTTCCTGACAGCTCAAATCAGATACAGATTTATCACGGTGGGTTTGCTGCAGTGGAGGCCGAATTCGTACTGGAAATCGGTGTTGATGTCCCACCGGTTGATACCCATTTCACCGACGAAGATCTTAAAGACATTGTAGCGGCGCTTTATGTAGGGATTGAAATTGCCAGCAGTCCTATGGCGGACATCAACAAGCTTGGGCCACCGGTTGTGGTTTCAGATTTCGGAAACAATGCAGGGCTACTTCTCGGACCAAGTGTGGAAGATTGGCGTTCAAGGTCGCTGGACTCCATGGTTGCGAAGGTTTTTGTTGACGGCGAGCTTGTTGGTGATGCCAGCGCGGATGCCATTCCTGGAGGCCCTCTACAGGCACTTCGATTTTTGTTAGGTCTTAAGGCCAGCCAAGGCATGACCCTTCCGGCAGGTACACTGGTTTCCACAGGTGCGTCCACGGGGATACACGATGTAACTATTTCGTCCAGGGCTCGCGTTGAATTTGGCGCTTGTGGCGGGTTTGAATTGACGTTTGAGTCCGTGACATCGAAGCAGTAGCATAGCCGGTGGTCACAGGCCTTAGGCAACTCACCCTTTGACAAAAAAAAGTCGCAAAACAACGAAGGATTTCAGGGCTGCCTGTCGGGAGTGGGAACAACGTAATCTCGATGGCCGCAAGCCCACCATCAATGATGTTGCTGATTTAGCAGGCGTTTCTAAGAAAACGGTGTCTCGAGTGATCAATGATTCGCCACTGGTGAATCCCGAGACTAGAGATGGCATTCGACTGATCATTAAGGAAATTGGCTTTC